>JALEHL010000122.1 GCA_022770665.1 Bacillota bacterium | reverse complement strand
GACAGATCAGGAGGGCGAGAATATGAATCTGACGGATGCGGAATGGAATGTAATGGAATGCCTGTGGGAGAAATCACCGCGAACCGGGCGTGAAACCACAGACTGGCTTGAAGAGAAGATGGGATGGAGCCGCAGCACGACGCTGACACTTTTGCGGCGTATGGAAAAGAAAGGGGCCGTTGTCGGTGAGAACGATGCAGAAGAAGGGGTGAAGCTGTTTCGGCCTCTGATTCAGTGGGAAGACGCAGCCTTGGAGGAAGCGGAGAGTTTTCTCAGCCGTGTCTATCACGGAAGCGTAAGTCTGATGGTCAATTCGTTGACACAGAAACAGGCTTTGCCGCAGGAAGAAATCGATGAACTTTATGAACTGCTGAAAAAGATGGAGGAAGGGGACTGCCATGACAGAGAATAAATGCAGCAAGAACGACAGACGTACAAAGAGACAGAAAACCGCTGTTTCCGTATTGATTGCCATAATCCTGCTTGCCACTGCGGCAGTGCTGGCGGCCTGCATCGGTGCCGGAAACGATGCATTCTATGACTGGCTGCAGAGCACCGATGTATCGCAGATCCGGCAGATCGCGGTTCTGAAGGCGCCAACGACAAGTAACCTCTCTTACCTGGCAGCAGACATTACAGAAATCGTGGACGGGGAGACGACTGGAAATGACCAACTGATCGATATTCTTCATGGACTGAAACGATCCGATTTGAAACTGGGTTCGTCAGAATATGACGGTGCATCGATTGGTACGCTGACACTAAAAACGGAAGACGGAACAGAAGGTGAAATACAGAAGATCGTTTTCAGTCTGATGGAGGATGGCAGTATAGAAGTGTATTCTGATCCGGAAACGGACAAAATCCTCTACAGCACGTCTGATGTAGGCAAGGCATGGTGGATTGACAGCCCGGAACTGGCAGATTTCATCGATCGGATGGCAGGCAGAAAGGCACCTGAAATGGAACAGGAAATGATGTCGCTTCTTCAGGTCGTAAGTGCAGAGAATTGTATCATTGACGGTGAAGCTCCGGAAGAAGTTGACAGAAAAGAGATTACGGACTATCTAAACCGTTTGGGAAAAGAAGGGGTTGCGGTGAAGATGATGGAATCTATGCAGGACTTCCGCTTCCTGCGGCTTTCACTGGCTGAAACTGAAAACGGAAGCTGGAAATGGATTGAGATTGGAAGGAGTCCGCAGCAGGAAGACGTTGTCTGCGTGAAATGCGGAACCAGTGAGGAATCGGATATCGAATTCGGGCTTCTGTATTTTCAGGAAGAGAATTTGAATCATTAAAATGTATGACGGGGGTAACAATATGGTTGAATGGGTAATCAGTACAAGTCTTCTTATCGTAATCGTCATAGCTCTCCGGCAGCTCCTGAAGGACAGGATCCAGCCATGGGTCCGGTATGCACTGTGGCTGGTGGTACTGGCACGGCTGCTGGTACCGTTTCAATTTGGGGAATTTGATTTCAGCATGATGAATGGGGTGGAGCAGCTGCCGATGGTGCAGGAAATAGACAGTATGCGGAATGTGGATCAGATTGCACATATGGAAGATGGCAGCCGGGTGGAACTGTATGATTTCGATTATGCCTTGTTGACTGATGATGTTGAAAGCATTGTGTGGGCAGGCGGCATGCGTCTTGACAGCCAGTGTCGTCTGCATGGCTTCAACGGAGGAGGACAGTTTGCGGTGCGTTATCGGGGCGGAAAGGTGACTGCCACAGCCTTCATGGGAAATGACTTTTGGGTTTCTTCTGCAGACTTCGAAAACAAAGAGGCACAGGAATGGATCAAGGAACGCCTGAAAAATGCACTGGATCAGGCAGAATAACAGGAGTTGGGTGAAAGAATGGATATTCAAAATGTATTGAACGATGCGGTGAAATACGCCGCAGAACGGATGGAAGGCGGGAAATCGGCGGCATATATTCCGGAACTTGCGAAGGAAGATCCCCGGCGGTTGGGAGCCTGCATTTCTATGGTGGACGGCAGAATCTTTACTGCAGGGGACTGGGATCATGATTTTACCATGCAGAGTATTTCCAAAACCATCACATTGATCATGGCGCTGGAAAAGCTGGGTGAGGACTATGTCTTTTCCAAAGTCGGCGTGGAGCCGACAGGGGATTCGTTCAATTCCATCGTAAAACTGGAAACCAGAACGCCCCATCCGCTGAATCCCATGATCAATGCGGGAGCCATTGCGATCTCCAGCTGCCTGACAGGCGCCGGATATTCCTTTGAGGATTATCTGAATACGGTGCGCCAGCTGTGCGGCAGGAGTACCATTACGCTGAACGAGAATGTTTACCTGTCAGAAAAGAAGGCCGGAAACCGGAACCGAGCCATGGCCTATCTGATGGAAAATGACAATGTCCTTGACTGCGCTGCGGAAGAGGCCTGTGATCTGTACTTCAAAGCCTGCTCTGTGAATGTCAATACCCGGGATTTGGCCCGGTATGCAAGGCTCCTTGCCAATAACGGAACGGATCCGAAAACAGGCAGGCGAATCATTGACGGCAGAATTGCTCGTATTGTGAAAACGCTGATGATCACCTGCGGAATGTATGATGCTTCCGGGTATTTCGCTCTGAATGTGGGGCTGCCTGCCAAGTCCGGTGTCGGCGGAGGCATCATGGCCACACTGGAAAAGAAGGCCGGTCTTGCTGCATACAGCCCGGGACTGGATGCGAAGGGAAACAGCATAGGGGCCTATTATGTGCTGCAGTATTTATCGGAGAAACTGTCGCTGCATTACTTCTCTGCGGAGGAGTGCCTGATCTGAGGTAACTGCGAAAAGAATATGCGAAAGTCTGGGTGCGGGTTGCCGCGCCCTTTCTTTTGTGGTAGTATTAGGAAAGAGCAAGGAGGGGAAACGATGGTTGAGATTGTATTCAGCGAAAGCGCCTGCGCCTGTCTGAAAGAGGCGTATTCCTATGGCAGAGGGCCTTATCCTGACGCTGCGCCGGCAATGGTGTATTATGGCACCCGTGGAGGAGAACCGCTTTCTGAGGCCGAAAAAGCGAAGATTATACAGGAACATCATGAACAGGAGCGGAAACGCTGGGAAACTGCAGTTCCCATGGAAGGAAGCACCGGAGATGTGTATGATCTGGGATATGGCCTGAGTGCGGGAGATATCTCCGAAGAGGAGTTCGGCGAAAAACGGATGGAAGAGATGCTTCCGTTTTATGCGGATGCCCCGGAGAGAATCGATGGGCGAAGTGAGATTATGAAAAAAATGAAACGATGGGCAGAAGGTCTGGAGCGGGCCATGGAGCGGATTCGGGAAGGTGAGCCGGTTCGGATCTGGTACAGCGACAACCCGGATGAAGCCTGCGGTATGCTCTGGTTTCTTTGGAAAATCCATCGTCTCGGCATTTCTTGCAGGGAAATCACGGCGGTGAAGCTGCCGGGGTGGATTTATAATGAATCGACGGCCACCCTGAAACAGATGCAATCTTGGGGAGAATTGGAACCCGGACTGTGGGGAACGCTGAAAGAAAACGGACACGTTCTGCCGCAGAGATTTTGCGAAGTGTGTGCGATGCAGTGGGAAGCGCTTCGAAGAGAAAATGCACCGCTGCGTGCCGTGATGAGCGGGCGTGTGGTCAGCGTGGAAGATGATTTCTATGACCGCTTTCTGCTGGATGCCTTCGAATCTCCGCAGGAGGAAGTGCGTGAAGGCAGGCTGATCGGCAGAGTGCTGAAGCAGCAGCTGGGAATCTGGGACGGATGGCTCCATCTGCGGATTGGGAAATTCATCAATGACGGCAGGATTGAAGTTGTCAAAGAGAGCGAAGAGGACCGAATCTATGGGCGCATCCTTCGCAAAAGATAAATCAGAATGAAAGGATAAAAGAGAGCGGAATGAAGAAGATTTCTAGAAAAGCGGCACGGTTTGTTCTGGCGTGCCTGGGACTGTTCGTGATTTTAATCTGTATTGCCTGTGCGACACAGAATGCCATGTTCTTTGCAGCAGGAATGGTGATCGCCATCGTGGGTCTGCTGGTGCGGTCCCGGAAAATTCGCTGCCCGTACTGCGGCGAACTGAAGCTGATCAAAATGATGGATCTGCTGAAATGGTCTGCACCGATTCAGGTGGAGTGTCCGACTTGCGGCAAGATCATTGAATACGATGAGTAAAACCAGTGATTAGAAATGATGCGGCAGGGAATACTGCCGGAGGTGAAGTATGTTAAACGGTAAACCTTTGATTTGTGTATCTTCCGATGTGAAAACGATGGAAAGTGATTCGCGGCGCAGGATCACGGAACTGCACCAGACTTACACCAATGCGGTGTTTCAGGCTGGAGGCATTCCTATGGCCACCTGCGGGGTCTGCGCGGAGGAAATGGCAGAATTCTGTGACGGTCTGCTGCTCACCGGCGGTGCGGATATGGATCCGGAACTCTACGGAGAAGAAAAGCTCAATGACAGCGTGAAGTCTTTGCCGGAACGAACGGCGTTCGAGAAACCGCTGTTTGAAGCGTTTCTGAAGCGGGGAAAGCCGATTCTGGGCATTTGCCGCGGCAGCCAGCTGATCAATGTCTGCCTGGGCGGAACCCTGTATCAGGATCTGCTGGCGCAGAAGGGCTGGGTACATATGAACACAGAGATCCGCCATGAGGTATATGCGGAGGAAGGCTCGGTGCTGTATCAGCTGTTTGGTGAAAGGTTCCGGACCAATTCCACCCATCATCAGGCGGTGAAGGATCTGGCACCGGGACTGCATGTTACGGCACGCTCTATCGAAGGAATCGTGGAAGCCTATGAGCATGATACGCTGCCGATTCTGGCCACCCAGTTCCATCCGGAGCGTCTGACCGGGAATATCTGGGATGACCGGACACCGGATTTTCTGCCTTTCTTCGAATATTTCGTGGAGCTGGTAAAGAAGCATGCGGAAGGAAAATAGGTAGAAAGAAGCCGAAGATGAGAAAAGAAAAATCTATGTCGGATATTATTACATATACGGGAATCCAGATGAATCCGCTGCAGCCGGAACCGGAGCAGATTGAGATTCGTGATATTGCCCACGCGCTGTCGCTGATCTGCAGGGGCGGGGGCCATGTGAAGCATTTTTATTCCGTGGCGCAGCACTGCCTGGCCTGTGCGGAGGAAGCCAGAGTGCGGGGATATTCTGTCCGGGTACAGCTTGGCAGCCTGCTCCATGACGGAAGTGAGGCGTATATTGCCGACGTGACCCGTCCGGTGAAGCAGCAGATGCCCCAGTATTATGAAATTGAAGGCCCGCTGCAGGCTGTGATCTGGCAAAAATATATGACGGATGCGGACGGACGTCCGATGCCGCCGGATGAAGAGGAAAAGCAGAAAATCTTTGCCATCGATGATCAGATGATGTCCCTGGATCTGTACTGGCTGCTGGGCGATCATACTGTGACGATATCGCCGGATATTCTGTCTGACCGTTCAGAAGCCTCGCGGGATTTCGTGCCGATGGAACAGGTGGAACAGGCATTCCTGCAGCGCTTCACGGAGCTGAAAAGGCAGCTGGATGCTGAAATGCAGAAGGAGACGGTGCTGTAAGATGGATCTGATCATTGCATTTGCTTTGTTTCTTGCAGGCATGATGCTTGCGCTTTTCACAGGGCATTCCATGATTTTTCCGCTGCTGGCCGGGCTGGCAGCGTTTCTTTGCGTGGGGAAGCACCGGGGCTTTTCGCTGCGCACGCTGGCGGGCTTCGGCACGGCGGGCATGAAGGATGCGCTGATTGTCATCAAGGTTATGTGCTTCATCGGCTTCCTGACGGCGGTGTGGCGAATCTCGGGGACCATCACTATCTTCGTATATTATGGCATGAAGCTGATTACTCCGCAGCTATTTCTGCTGATTACCTTTCTTCTCAGCTGTCTGCTGAGTTATGCGCTGGGGACATCCTTCGGTGTGGCCGGCACCGTGGGCGTGATTTTCATGACCCTTGCCAGAAGTGGCGGGGTGGATCCGGTGGTCACCGCGGGCGTCATCATGTCCGGTGTGTATTTCGGTGACCGGGGCTCCCCGGTATCTTCCAGTGCCAACATGGTGGCTGGAGTAACGGGAACAGGTATTTTCGAAAATGTGAAGCGAATGATGAAAAGTGCCGCTATGCCTCTGATATTGGTACTGGTGATCTATTGTGTTTTTTCTTTTCAAAATCCGCTGGCTGCGGTGGATGATGCATTTCTGACGGAGTTTGAGCAGACTTTTACGCTGTCAGCCTGGTCTTTTCTCCCGGCGGTGCTGATGCTGGTGCTGCCCCTGCTGAAGGTGCCGGTGCTGACGGCCATGGGATTGAGCATTCTCAGCGGCGTTGCCATTGCCTGGGCAATCGGCGGTTTTTCCGTCCTTGAAATCCTCAAAATCTGTCTGCTGGGCTATCATCCTGCATCCTCGGGCCTGGTAGGTTTGCTGGCGGGCGGAGGGCTTTGGTCCATGGCGGAGATCATTGTCATTCTGCTGATTTCCAGTGCATATTCCGGCATATTCAAAGGCACTGCCATGCTGGAAAGCCTGCAGGAAAGACTGTCTGCCGCCTGCGTGCGAATCGGGCGGTTCCCTGTAATGATACTTATGAGTCTGGGGGTTGCGTCGGTCTTCTGCAATCAGACCATTTCCACGCTGATGTGCTCGAATCTGTTGGAAAAGCCGTATCTGGACGGTGGCGGCAGCTGGGAGGAACTGGCGCTGGACATGGAAAACTCCGTGATTCTGCTGGCCTGCTTCATTCCGTGGACCATAGGCTGGACCGTACCGACATCCTTCTTCGGAGTCGGGGCTGAAGCCATGCCATATGCGGTCTACATGTATCTGGTACCGCTGTACTGGCTGCTGACGAAGAGACGGCTTTTTCCGCAAGGCAAAGGGAACGCCAAATGAGCACATTTTTGTCGATTGGCGTGTATCGATGATCTAGGTATCATGAAAAATAGTAAAATTTTGCTGCAATATAAATACATTTCGAGCGTCTAAAAGTAATTATATGGATATACGCACAATATATTGCATCAATCAAACGGCCGCAAGCATGCAAAAATGTGTTTTTCTGTAAGATTTCACAGGAATTACACCATACATAGATCATCTAGGTGACGCCAAAAGGATCTGAAAAGCTCGATTGGCGTCCCTTTTTGCTTGCAAAAATAAAATTCTCATCAAATTCCTCTTGACAAATCTGGTTGGCGATTATAGACTGGAATTACAAAAGGGGTTGGCAGCTACCAACCAAAGCCAAACACATGTACGTGGATATGTAAACGGGAGGAAACAGATAGAATGGTGAGATTTTTTCTTGACGTTGTGAACATGAGCATTGGTGCATCCTGCGTGATACTGGTGGTTTTGCTTCTGCGGCTGGTGCTGCGGCGTGCACCGAAGAAGTATTCGTATCTGCTGTGGAGCGTGGTAGGTCTGCGATTGTGCTGTCCGGTTTCCTTTTCGTCTGTTTTCAGTCTCTTTCAATTCAGGCCGATACAGCATGTTTTTTCTCCAGGCAGTGCGGGGAGCAGTCCCGTGTTTCTGCCGGAAGTGAATGAGGTATTGAAAAGTGCGTCGGATGTAGATTATGGAGCCATTGCGATTCAGCCGGAAACTGGGGAAGACTTTGCAATCTCTGTACCGCTGGTCTTCCAGGGCATCGAAGCAGTCTGGATTCTGGGAATGCTTTTACTGCTGCTTCTGGGAGCTGTGAATTATCTGCGGCTGAAAAAAAGCCTGGCTGCGTCGGTTCGACTGGAAGAAAACGTATGGCAGTCGGACCAGGTGTTTTCCCCATTTATTCTGGGAATTCTGCGGCCGAAGATGTATATTCCCTTTGGACTGGAAGGGGAGAGTCTGTCGTATGTGCTTGCCCATGAGCGGGTACACATCCGGCGGAAGGACCATCTGGTGAAGCTGCTGGCATTTCTTTTGCTGACGGTACACTGGTTTAACCCTCTGGTCTGGCTGGCATTTCACCTGATGACGAAAGATATGGAAATGAGCTGTG
>JALEHL010000100.1 GCA_022770665.1 Bacillota bacterium | reverse complement strand
TCTTCTAAAGCAGGATCGATAATGAACATAACTTCGTAATTAATCATTTGTTTCACCTCCCTGTGGACTAAATGGCGACAGCCCAACCTGTCGCAGAGATTTCGCATGTAAACTCATGCCCAATTATTATATCTGTATTTTTCGTAAAATGCAAGGACTATTTTGTTTTTTTCATCCCTTTTTCGCAAAATCCGCCGTCGCGCTTTATTTCGGTACCCCGTGGTCCACCAGGAAATCGAAGACTCTCTCGTAAAGCAGAGATGTCATGATGCCGCTTTCCTCCGCATATTCCTGAATGCTTGTTGAATACTTTTCTTTAAATTCCTTTTCGGTCATCTCATTTTCGTCAAGAACATCCTGCAAATATTCCTTCTGTTCTTGGCTGGTCATTTCCAGATCATTTTCACGAGCGATCGAATAGAGGATCATTTCTTCTTTCACTGCACTTTCGGCACTGCTTTTCATTTCCGCATTAAATGATGCCTTATCTGTTTTCAGAATGGATTCCAGTGCATCCTCAAATGTCGTTCCATACTGCTCACAGAGAACCTTAAAGTTTTCTGTCAGAGACGCCTGTTTTTCATTGACTTCTTTTTCCGGATACTTGATGACCTCTGAATTTTCCAGCACCTGATTCCAGATCTCCTCTCCGGCGTTATATCTGGCTGTTTCCAGCTTGTCTTCGTAGAGATTGTTTTTCAGATCTTCCATATATGCGTCTACGTTATCAAATCCCAGGTATTCCGACACAAATGCATCGTTAAATTCAGGGAACGTTACATCATACAGCTTGTTGACTGTAATAGTAAACAGGGCATCTTTCCCTGCCAGTTCCGAACTCAGTTCATAGTCTTCCGGGAATGTCGTTTCCACATCAAAGACGTCTCCTGTTTTTTTCCCGACCAGTGCCTTGTCAATATCCTCCAGAATCTGTCCTTTTCCTACCTGAATGGTATAATCCTGCGAAGAAGCGCCGTCAACTTTATCACCGCTGACTTCCAGTTCATAGAGAATATTTACAAAATCTCCTTCTCGGATTGTTCCCTCTGTTCTCTCCGTCTGGGTACTGTATTTCTGCAGCACCTTCTCGACCTCATCCTGTATTTCTTCATCTGTTACTTCTACCTCAAAAGCAGTGTACGGCAGACCTTCATATTCGCCGACTTTCACGTAATCATCCAGATTATAGTCGTAAACTCTGCTGGCTGTGCATCCGGTCATTGCCAGAAGCAGCACTGAAATCAGGAATCCTCCCGTAATCTTCTTCATTGTCTTTCTCCTTGTATGAAACCTGCTACTTCCAGTTTACTTCCAGAGCCTGTCCGGATACTCTCCCTTATCCTTCATAGACTGAAGGGCGGATACTACCTGCTCTTTGTCTTCCCGGTAGGTTACACCGTACCAGCGGTCCGCAGAATGAAGCACTTTAACATCTGCTTTCCCGGTTTGAATCAGTCTGTCCACCGCAACAGGCAGAAAATACTCTCCCTTCAGAGGGTTTTCTTTCAGTGTGCTGTCCAGGAATTGCGGAAACCCTTCTTCCAGTTCCTTCATCATTGACTGTGTAAATCCCCAGAAATTCATCGATACTGTGGTGCCGCGGGGGAGCGTGGTGGATCCGGTCGCACTGTCCGGATCTTCATAGACAATGTTCCCATCCTGCCACTGGATCCGGGTTCGTTCTGTAATTTCTGTCAGCATACCTGTTTCGGACGTTCTGCAGATTCCTCGGGACACCGATCCGTTCTCCGTCAGTGTATTTTCCACCTGATATCCTGCCATGCAATAGTGGAAACGATCCGTATCCTCTGCTTTCTCCAGAAATTCATACACGCTCTGAAATGCTCCCGGTCCATAATAATCGTCGGCATTAATCACCGCAAACGGCCCATGAATCACATGCCGTGCAGACAGGACTGCATGGCCGGTTCCCCACGGTTTTTCTCTCTCCTCCGGGATCTGATAATGATCCGGAATATCAGACAGCTTCTGGTACACATACTCTACTTCCATGTATTTCCCTGCACGGGTATCGATCAGATCCCGGAATGCCTTTTCATTTTCTTTTTTGATAATGAAAACCGCTTTTTTAAATCCTGCCATCATTGCATCATAAAGAGAAAAATCCAGGATGATTTCTCCTGCGCTTCCCACTGGCTCGATCTGTTTCAGGCCTCCAAAGCGACTTCCCATACCGGCCGCCATAATGACTAATACTGGTTCATTCATGTTTTCTTCTTTCCTCCTGTCTGCTTCCGTCAAATTCTGCCTATCTTTTATTTTATTACAATCCCGGTGCGGTTGCAAGCAGGTTTGTATTTATGGTAGAATGAGACAGAAAATCTGACGAAACAGAAGGGAAGTGCATGTATATGATAAAAACCATGAACGATTCAGAAAAGGATGTCTGTTTACAGGTTGCCGATCTGATGGTTGCTGCGGCAAAAACCGCACCGAAAGGAAGCGGGAAGGATACGGTGGAAGCCTGTGTGCTGACAGGAAAAGAAAAAGATCAGCTCGCAGATGCAATGCGGCAACTCGGGGAAGAATATGGAGAAGAGTTTATCGTTCGGGATGCAGGCAATGTGGACTGCAGTCACTGCGTCGTTATTATCGGCTGCCGCAGTACGCCTTTCGGTCTGACAAACTGTCATATGTGCGGATTTGAAAACTGCGGAGAAATGAAAAAGGTCGGAACAAATTGTGTTTTCAATCTGACCGACCTCGGGATTGCCATCGGATCCGCTGTTTCCGTTGCAGCAGACCACCGGATTGACAACCGCGTAATGTACTCTGCAGGAAAAGGTGCCATCAAGATCGGATGCCTCTCTGAAGATGTGAAAATCTGTTATGGTATTCCGCTTGGTGCAGAATCAAAGAGCATCTATTTTGACAGAAACCCAGGTGCTGTCCTGCGTTAGGGTGATAAATGAATTGTTGTGTATGTGGCTTGTAATCTTATTATAGCAGGTTGCTCTGCTGTTTTCCTTATTTCCGTCCACAAACTTCGCGGGCATGTTTTGTACGAAGTACAAAACAAATGCCCGCTTTTCCGTTTTTACCACTGATTAAATTTTGTAAGCATATAGATCCGGATTGCAATCGACAGGCTTTCATAAAACGCTTTATCATTGCTCTGCGGGTCCACCATTTCCTGAATCTTTGCCAGACGATATCGTACGGTATTTTTATGACAAAACAGCTGCTCTGCTGTTTTCACCACGTCGCCGCTGCAGATGATATAAGCTTTCGCCGTATTCAGAAGTTCCTTTTCTTTCGGGTTCAGAATAGGCTTCAGATATTCTTCCATATAGGCTTTCATACTTGGCGAATTGATCTCAGGTACGATAAACCGGTAAATACCGGTTTCTTCATACCGTCTGCAGGATGCTTTTTCAATTCGCGCAACGATGCATGCCCAGAATGCCTCCCGCACACATCTTCCAAACTCTTCTTCCAGCGGCTTGATCGTACTGAAACCCATCTGGCAATGCTTTCTGTCCAGACCGATCTGAATGCACAGGTCTTCCAGCAGTGCAGCAAACCGGCTTTCTACTGCTTCATCCTGACTGAGGATCAGAAAATAGCCCCGGCGAAATTTACAAAGAGCTGTTTTTCTCCGAAGACGATCTGCGCTCAGGTGCTGACGGACCAGATTCTCAATCTCTTCCGGTTCTCTTTCTTCATCCCAGACCGCTGTAACACGAATATACTTTTTCAGATTGGGGTTGATCCTTCTGGAAAGTTTCAGCTCCTCCTTTGGTGTCATTTCCTGATCCAGAACTTTTTCCAGATCATTTTCTATCTCCAGGATATCGTTTCCCCGATTCAACTCGTTCGTTACCTGGAGTACCACGTCTTCGAAAAATTCATCTCCGCCAAATTTGAGGATCGGGAAATCATTGCTGTCGGCAAACCGCAGAACTTCCTCAGGAAGCTCCTGAATAAACACCGGTTTATATGCGAAACAGCTTACATTCAGTTCATAAAGCCGCATCACAGTGTCCAGCACCAGATCCGGATTGTCCTTGGCAAACAGAAGACTGGAAATCGCAATGCTTTCCCCTTCAAACATTCTGTCCCGATCGATACCCACACCCTGCACGAACTCAAAATCAAGGATTTCTGTTCTGGTGATCGGCCTGTCCAGTCCGCCTGCACCGGCTACCAGTTTGAAATTTTTCATAATGTTCAGATCGAACAGATCTCTTACAGTTAATGCCATGCTTCCTCCTTTCTGCGGTTATTCCGCTCGTCCAGCTTATCTAACAGTACCAGAGATAGCAAAAGAACACCTCCGCCGATACACCATCCTGCCAGCACATCGGTCGGCCAGTGCACGCCCACATAAATTCTGCTTGGGCCTACCAGAAGTGCCAGCGCCAGGCAGATTCCGGACAGAAAAGTCCGGAGCTTCGGATTCCGGCAATATTTCCGTATCAGGAAAAAGAGCAGTCCATAAACAACAACCGATGTCACAGAGTGACCGCTGGGGAATGAATACCCGCCTTGTGCAACCAGGTGGAATGCCGCATCCGGACGCTCCCGGAGAAACAGGTGTTTCATTGGTTTATAAATTGCAAGCCCGCTGACCGCTGCCGCAGTAACCGGGATTCCATATTTTTTTCTTCCCGGAAATGGGGATAAAACCAGAATCGTACAGAGTATCACGATGGTTACGGTATCAGAAGTATGCGTCAGAACAATAACAGGCCAGTTCAGCCATCCACAGCGCAGGGAGAAAAAAAAGTTCTGTACTGCTTCATCCAGCGGTGTTACACCACAGTGATAGATCCATCCTACCTGCCAGCTGATAATTGCGGCGGCAGCAAACAGCAAAATCGCTCCAATAATCTGAAATTTATATTTTCTCTTCATTTTTTTCTCTTTTCTTTTTCTTTTTTATATAATTATACACGTTTTCTATAGAAACTTCCAGTCGTTTTATGGTACAATACTTGTTATCGGTTATCCGATTCATCTTTTCGTATTTTCGGAGGAAACATGAAACTTCTATCTAATATTTCCGGCTTTTCCGTTATTTTATCAGGACTTGCCAAAGTAAACAAATATAAAACTCTGATCGAGCAGAAACGCGCTGCAGGCGATGCGGAAGAAGAGAGGAAAACAATACTGGAAGCCTGCCAGATTTTTTCCAGATCAGTTACAGACGGACTGGATGTCAGATGCAATGTTATCCATCCGGAAAACATCCCGGAAAAAGGACCTGTGGTATACATCAGCAATCATCAGTCCTACGCAGATATTCTGGCATTTCTCTATGCGATTCGCAGCCACCAGGTCAGCTTTATCGCCAAAGACAGCCTGAGCA
This sequence comes from Bacillota bacterium, assembly GCA_022770665.1. GTDB lineage: Bacteria > Bacillota > Clostridia > Peptostreptococcales > Anaerovoracaceae > RGIG7179. The sequence continues at coordinate 46,451 of JALEHL010000100.1, read as the reverse complement.
GAATTCCTGTTATCGGCCCGTGGATCCGAAGAATCCGCGGTATCTATATTCACCGTGGAGATGCCAGATCTTCTCTCGCAACCATCAACGAAGGCGTTTCCTACTTGAAAGAAGGCTTTTCTCTCGTAATCTTTCCGGAAGGAACCAGAAGCCAGAGCAGTGATATGGCAGATTTTAAACCAGGCAGCTTCAAGCTCGCAACCAAAGCGAAAGTTCCTGTTGTTCCGGTCTCTCTGAATGGAGGATATCATCTCTTCGAAGAAAAAGGGGTGATCACGAAGGGAGTCACCATTGATTTCATGGTGCATCCCCCGATTGAAACGGCATCTATGGACCGGCATCAACTGGCAGAACTTCCGAAGCAGGTTGAAGAAATTGTCCGCGATGGCCTTCAGCAGCTTTTCCAGGCAGATCTGGAAAAACAGAACAAATAAAAAATCCCTCTGAAGCAGAACGTGAATCCATATTCTGCTTCGGAGGGTATTTCTTTTGGTATTACTTTTTTTATTTTCCCAGACCCAGACCGAAATGATCCTTTACTCTGCGCATGGTATTCTGAGCAATGGCATCGGCACGCTGCGCACCGTCTTTCAGAATCTCTATCAGTTCTTCCGAGTGACGGATCTCTTCATACCTACTGCGAATCGGCGCCAGCGCTTCCACGGTCACTTCCACCAGATCCTTTTTGAAATCTCCATATCCTTTTCCTGCATACTGTTCTTCCAGGTCGTGCACCGCAATACCGGACAGCACACTGTAGATATTCAGGAGATTACTGATGCCTGGTTTATTCTCAGGATCAAATCGGACAACGCCATCCGAATCCGTCGTAGCCTTCATGATGGACTTCCTGATTTTCGAAGGATCGTCCAGCAGAGAAATACGGGAATGAATATTTTCTGCACTTTTACTCATTTTTTTCGACGGATCATCCAGAGCCATTATACGGGCTCCCTCTTTCAGAAATCGCCCTTCCGGCACCACGAATGTTTTTCCGTATTTATTATTTACCCGGATCGCCAGATCGCGGCAAAGTTCAATGTGCTGTTTCTGATCATTACCGACCGGAACAATATCAGCATCATACAGCAGAATATCTGCCGCCATCAGTACCGGATAGGTAAAAAGTCCTGCCGGTGCGGACTCTTTATTTTTGCTCTTATCTTTAAACTGTGTCATTCTGGACAATTCTCCAGTATAGGACTGACAGGTCAGAACCCATCCCAGTTCTGCATGTCCGGAAACATCCGACTGCACAAATACAATGGATTTTTTCGGATCGACACCCACAGCCAGATAAAGGGCAGCCACATCCAGAATATGTTCCCGCAGTGATTTCGGATCCTGGGGAACTGTGATGGCATGTTCATCTACAATGCAATAAATACATTCATGATCTTCCTGCAGTTCTACAAACTGTTTGAGTGCACCCAGATAATTACCCAGATGAATGTTTCCTGTCGGCTGTACGCCGGAAAATACTCGTTTCATGATTTGCCTCCTACCTGTTCATTTCTTTTTTGAATCGTTCCACAATCGCTTTTTCCGCCCGGGACACTGTCATCTGCGAAACACCCAGAACCTGCGCAATTTCAGACTGCGATTTATTAAAAATGAACCTTTCTTTAAAAATATATCTGTAAGTATCATTTAGCTTTTCCAGAACAGATGTGATGATCTCATTGATTTCGATCCGCTCATATCCGATTTCCTCGAATCCAACATATTTTTCAAGCAGATTTTCCTCGCCATCATCACCCAGGCTGTTATTTGCACTGTCGAGAGAAAATGTCCCATAGGCCTTGGCACTTTCCATTGCCTGCATGATCTGCTCATGAGAAAAACCGGTATGTTCAGAAATCTCCTCCAGTGTCGGAGCGCGGCCCAGGCTGGTTGTCAGCTGGTCCTTTACTTCCTGAACCTTTGATGAAATTTCTTTCATACGCCTCGGAACCTTGAGGCTCCATTGCTTATCCCGAAAATATTTCTTGATTTCCCCAAGGATGGTCGGTGTAGCAAAACTCTTAAATTCAAATCCCTTGCCGGGATCGAACCGCTCCACCGCAGATACCAGTGCAAGGGCACCAACCTGATACAGGTCGTCGTAATCCACACCTTTCCCCAGATACTTTCGAATAAGAATGTCCACCATATACAGATTTTCTTCTACCAGCTGATTCCGAAGTTCAATGGTAGGATTCTTCGCATATTCTTTAAAAAGATCTGATGTCATTTATATTTCACCATTTTGATCGTCTTTTTACCATGTGCATTGTCAAGAAGCTCAATTTCATTTACCAGAGACTGAATGACAAACACGCCGAGATTTCCTTCGTTCGGACAGTCAAGACATGGCTTCGCCACTTTTTCCAGCACATGTCCGTCGCTGTTATCTGTCACGTACATTTCCAGACGTCCTTCTTCTGCCACACATTCCACTGTATACTCCTCCGCAAATCCGGAAAGTCCATGGCAGGATACATTTTTACATGCCTCGCTCACTGCGGTCTTTATATCTTCGATCTCTTCGATATCGAATCCCGCCATATCTGCAATCGATCCGACAGCAAGTCTGACCATCGTCAGATAAGCCGGTTTTCCAGGAATTGTGAATTTAATTCTGTCTGACATATCGATACTTCCTTTCACTTAATACCAGACCATTATACCCCAAAAAAAACAATTCGTAAATGAAAATCTCCGAAGACAGAAACTCTGTCTTCGGAGAAAAAATCATTCAATTACAGCTTCATCTGCTCCTGGCCATCTTCATCTTCCGTGAGATTGTCCGGTATTCTTTCTTTTTCATCAAGAGAATCTTCTCTGGCCACTTTTGCAAGTGCGATAATATTCGCATCCTCGCCGACGTTCATAATCTTTACACCTTGAGTGGCTCTGCCCAGTCTGGACACCTCACTTGCTTTCATACGGATGATAATACCGTCAGAATTGATCAGCATAATATCATCATCCTCGCTGACAGCAATCGCTCCTACCAGTTCGCCCGTTTTTTTGAACTTGGCCTTGTCATAAGTCAGAAGTCCTTTTCCGCCGCGAACCTGCACTTTATAGTCTTCGACTTTCGTTCTCTTTCCGTATCCGTTTCTGGTAACCACAAGCAGTTCCTGTCCAGGTTCTACCAGCTGCATGGATACGACCTCATCATCTTTTTCCAGATTGATTGCACGAACACCGCCGGCAATTCTCCCCATCGGCCTTACGTCATCCTCGGAGAAGCAGATGCATTTCCCATGCTTTGTAACAAGGATCACATTATTTCTTCCTGTCGTCTGCTGAATTCCGATTACTTCATCGCCTTCTTTCAGATTCATGGCGATCAGACCTGTTTTTCGATTGGTATCAAAATTGGATAATGCTGTCTTCTTGATAATGCCCTGTTTCGTTACACCGATCAGATACTGATCATCCGAAAATTCCCGGATCGGAATCACTGCTGTGACCCGTTCTCTGGACATAAGATTCAGGAAATTTACAATTGGGATCCCCTTGGCAGTGCGATTTGCTTCAGGAATTTCATATGCCTTGATCTTATGCGCCTTTCCCGTATTGGTAAAGAACATCAGATAATCGTGGGTTGACGTCATGATCAGATCTTTCACAAAATCATTTTCTTTTGTTGTAAGTCCGGTAATTCCTTTTCCGCCACGTTTCTGCGTCCGGTACGTATCCACAGGAACACGCTTTACATATCCCAGATGTGTCAGAGTAATGCAGACTTTTTCTTCCTGAATCAGATCTTCTTCATCGATCTCCTGTGCATCAGCCTTGATCTTTGTACGTCGTTTATCTCCCCATTTATCCTTGATCTCCAGAAGCTCCTGTTTCACGACACCCATCAGCTTATGAACGTCTGCAAGAAGTTCATTGTAATATGCGATTTTTTTCAGAAGGTCCTGATACTCATTCTCAATCTTCTCTTTTTCCAGACCCTGAAGGCGTCTCAGCTGCATGTCCAGAATAGCCTGCGCCTGAATCTCTGAAAGCGTGAACCGTTCCATCAGCCGCTCTTTGGCATCATTGTAGCTGGTACGGATAATCTTTATAATTTCGTCAATATTATCCAGTGCGATCCGCAGTCCTTCCAGAATATGTGCTCTGGCTTCTGCTTTCTTTTTATCAAAAATGGTTCTTCTAGTGACGACTTCCTTCTGATGTTTCAGATACTCTGCCAGAATATCCTTCAGATTGCAGATTTTCGGTTTTCCGTCTACCAGAGCCAGCATGATCATTGATACACTGTCCTGCAGCTGGGTATGCTTATATAACCTGTTAAGAATAATATTCGGGTTTGCATCTTTTTTCAGTTCGATGACAATTCGCATTCCCTTTCTGCTGGATTCATCGCGAATTGCAGAAATACCGTCCACCCGTTTTTCTTTTACCATTTCAGCGATTTTTTCAATCAGTCTCGCTTTATTCACCTGATAAGGGATTTCTGTCACTACAATCTGCTGCTTCCCATGGGACAGTTCTTCGATTTCTGAAACAGAACGCACCAGAACTTTACCCTGTCCGGTGCGGTAAGCTTCTTTCATCGGCGTTTTGCCCATGATCATAGCTCCCGTCGGAAAATCCGGCCCTTTTATATATTTCAGCAGATCATCCACTGTTGCATCCGGATCATCAATCAGCGCTACCGCTGCATCAATCACTTCCCCAAGATTGTGTGGGGGAATAGAGGTCGCCATACCCACGGCAATTCCATTGGAACCATTTACAAGCAGGTTCGGGAAACGGCATGGAAGTACTCTCGGTTCTTTTTCCTCTCCATCAAAATTCGGATCAAAATCTACTGTATCCTTTTCAATATCCCGCAGCATCTGCAGAGCGAGCGGTGTCATTCTGGCTTCTGTATAACGCATGGCTGCAGCGCCATCTCCGTCGACAGAACCGAAATTGCCATGTCCATCGACCAGAGGATACCGGATATTAAACGGCTGTGCCAGACGGACCATCGCATCATAAATGGAAGAATCCCCGTGAGGATGATATTTACCCATGACTTCACCGACAATACGAGCCGATTTCTTATGAGGTTTATCCGGTGTTACACCCAGTTCACTCATGCCGTAAAGTATTCTTCTGTGTACCGGTTTCAGACCATCCCGAACATCCGGAAGGGCACGTCCAACGATAACGCTCATGGCATAATCGATATAGGAATTTTTCATTTCGTCATGAATTTCATGCTGCTTCATGCGCTGATCTTCTAAAAATGTATCCATGTATTATGCCTCCTTCCTAAACATCCAGTGTTGCATACTGTGCATTTTCTTCGATAAATTTTTTTCTCGGCGGCACTTTGTCGCCCATCAGTGTCGTGAATATTTCATCTGCCGCAATGCTGTCTTCCAGCGTAATCTGAATCAGTGTGCGATGATTATAATCCATCGTTGTTTCCCAGAGCTGTTCTGCATCCATCTCTCCAAGGCCTTTATATCTCTGGATATCTACTTTCCCCGGTTTATCTGCCAGAGACTCCAGAAGTTTTTTCTGTTCCGCATCGTCATAGGTATAGTAGATATCTTTTCCTTTTTTTACCTGAAACAGCGGCGGCTGTGCAGCATAAACATATCCGCCCTCGATCAGCGGCTTCATATACCGGTAGAAGAATGTCAGAAGAAGAGTACGAATATGAGCACCATCTACATCGGCATCTGTCATAATGATAATTTTATGATACCGGAGTTTCTCAATATTGAAATCTTCTCCGATACCGCATCCAAATGCTGTGATCATATTTTTGATTTCATCTGAATTGAGTATTCTGTCCAGGCGTGCTTTTTCGACATTCAGAATCTTTCCGCGGAGCGGCAGGATCGCCTGGCGCTTTCTATCTCTTCCATCTTTCGCAGAACCGCCTGCGGAATCACCCTCTACCAGGAAAATTTCACAGTTTGCCGGATCTTTATCCGAACAGTCTGCCAGTTTTCCCGGAAGAGAATAACTGTCCAGAACATTTTTTCTTCTGGTCAGATCTCTTGCTTTTCTAGCAGCTTCTCTTGCTCGGGCAGCTCGTACACATTTTTCCAGAATAATCTTTGCTGATGCAGGGTTTTCTTCCAGAAATTCCATTAAATACTGGCTTGTAGCATTATCTACGAACCCTCTTATCTCACTGTTACCAAGTTTTGCTTTCGTCTGTCCTTCAAATTGAGGTTCTGCAAGTTTCACAGAAATAATAGCTGTGAGGCCTTCTCTGACATCATCTCCTGAAAGGGGATCTTCATTTTCCTTCAGAAGTTTGGATCTTTTTCCATAATCATTGATAACCCTGGTCAGAGCGCTTTTGAATCCAACCAGATGTGTTCCCCCATCTGTTGTATTAATATTATTGGCATATCCCAGAATATTTTCACTGTAGCTGTCTGTATACTGCATGGCAACTTCCACTTCACATGTTTCTTTCGCGACCTCGAAATAAATAACATCTTTATGAAGTGCATCTTTATTTCGATTCAGAAATGCAGCATACTCTTTCAGACCGCCTTCATAATGGTATGTCTCGCTTTTCTTCTGTCCTTCCCGTTCATCTTTGAATGTAATCTTAATTCCTTTGTTCAGGAATGCCATTTCCCGCAAACGGTTCTGCAATGTGTTAAAATCAAAAACTGTAGTCTCAAATATTTCCGGATCCGGCCAGAATGTTGTTTTTGACCCTGTTTTTTTCGATTCTCCGATAATTTCAAGAGGCGTCACTGTTTTTCCTCTTTCATAGCACTGGCGATAAATATTTCCATTTCTTTTTATTTCCACTTCCATATGAGTTGAAAGGGCATTTACTACAGATGCGCCTACACCATGCAGACCGCCAGATACTTTATATCCTCCGCCACCGAATTTTCCACCTGCATGAAGAACGGTATGAATCACTTCCACCGCCGGTATTCCCATCTTCGGATGCTTGTCCACAGGCATACCCCTGCCGTCATCTTCCACCATAATGGAATTATCTTTCTGAATGGTTACATGGATATTTTTACAATAACCAGCCAGTGCTTCATCAATACTGTTATCTACGATTTCATAAACCAGATGATGCAGTCCTCTTGGTCCTGTACTTCCGATATACATTCCCGGTCGCTTGCGGACAGCTTCCAGTCCTTCGAGAACCTGTATCTGCGCCGCATCGTACTGACCACCAGTTTTTTCTTCTAAACTCATAAGACCCAGCCTTTCCTAATTTTGAGATGATTATATATAATAAACGCCCCAACGGGGCAGATTTTATATATATTTTATTATGATATTGTATCACTATTTTTATGGTAATTCAACTGTTATTAAACTTTTTATCAAAATTATAAAAAAAATCGCCCACAAAGGCGATTTTCGTTTTATTTTCTATATAAAAAGTATTAAGGTTATGTCTTTCTTATTCTAAAAGTTATGAATCGACAAAATTCTACAGTATTTTACTTATTTTTTTCACAGATGCTGTTACCAGCTGACGGAATTTCGGTGCCGCTGCATTCGCTGCCTCCTGTACTTCCTCATGGGTTAAAGGATTCTGACTGATACCTGCTGCCGGATTGCTGACGAAAGAAATTCCGCAAATCCGCATACCCATATGATTTGCTGTAATTGCTTCTACGACTGTAGACATACCAACTGCATCTGCCCCCATTGTTCGCAGCATTCTGATTTCTGCCGGTGATTCAAAAGAAGGACCAGTCGCCTGCACATATACCCCTTTCTGCAGTTTAATGTGATTCTCTGCAGCTGCTTCTTTTATGCATTTCTGTAATTCCCTGTCGTAAACCTGACTCATATCAGGAAAACGGACGCCAAGTTCATCGATATTTGCACCGATCAGGGGGTTTGGCGCAAACATGGAAATATGATCTGTTATCATCATAAAATCTCCAGCCTCAAATGTAGAATTAATTCCGCCGGATGCGTTGGTCAGAAAAAGAACTTTTGCGCCCATCAGTTTCATCAGACGGATCGGCAGAACCACGTCCGTAATCGGATATCCTTCATAATAATGGATTCTTCCCTTCATACATACAACAGGTGTTTCTCCCACGTATCCAAAGATGAATTTTCCTGCATGTCCCGGAACAGTAGATACAGGGAATTCCTCGATTTCATGATAGTCCACTTCTCCGGCAACCTGAATATCCTGTGCATAATCTCCCAGACCAGAGCCCAGAACAATGGCAACTTCCGGACGGAACATGCTGAAATCAAATCTTGTCTGAATACTTTCATAGCATCTTAATAATTTTTCATAAACCGGATTCATTTTTTTCATTCTCCTTTATTTTTTTCTTCTGCTTTTCCGGATCGGATCAGAAATGTTTTTCCAAAAGGAAGTTTCTCTTGCAGATTATCTGTTATTTCCGTCGTAGTAATAAACATCTGAATATCAGAGAGCGACTTGATCAGATACTCCTGACGCTGCTGATCTAATTCGCTCATGACGTCATCCAGAAGTAAAATTGCATCTTCCCCTGTCTCTTCTTTAATCAGTGAAAGTTCTGCTAATTTTGCCGATAAAGCGCAAGTTCTCTGCTGACCTTGGGATCCGAAACTTCGCACATTTATATTATTAATATAAAATTCCATATCATCTTTATGCGGACCACGAGTCGTTGTACGCTGCCGCATATCATTTTCAAACGATCCGTGAATTGTCTCATAAAAACTTTCTTCTGCTTCCTGCTCTGTTTTCGAAAGATGAATATTCGGCACATAGACCAGACTCAGCTTTTCCTGTCCATCTGTGATCGCACGATGGATTTCGAAACTGATATCCTGCAGCTTTTTTATAAAATCTGAACGCATGATGATGATCTGCGAACCATATTTTGCGAGCTGCAGATCCCAGAGTTCCATAAGTGACAGATCAATATTCTCTTCTTTCAGATAGGCATTTCGCTGAAGGAGCACCTTTCTGTAACTGCTGAGCGCTTCATAATATTTCGGCCGAAGCTGGCATAGCTCCCTGTCAATAAATTTTCTTCTCTTTTCTGGTTCATCTTTTACAATTTTCAGATCTTCCGGCGAAAAAATAACCATGTAAAAATTTTCGAGAAGTTCCGAAGCTTTTCGGATTCGAACACCATCCACCTTCGCTGATTTTCCAGCATTCCGGCTATAAATAATTTCTACTGATGTGTCATAATCATCTCTGACGGCATCCGCTTTTACTCTGGCAAAATCTGAACCGAAATGAATGAGATCGCTTTCTCTGCTTGTACGAAAAGATTTTCCCATAGAACAAATATAAATAGATTCCAGAAGATTTGTTTTTCCCTGTGCGTTATTTCCCAGAATCAGATTTACATTTTTATCAAATTCAAGGTGAAGCTTTTCATAATTGCGAAAATTCTGAAGTTCAATTTCTTTTATGTACATATTCAGTTATTTGTGATTCTTACCGGAAGAATCAGGTACTCAAATCTGTTTCCTGACATAGGTTCTACCAGACAAGGACTGATACTGCTTCCGAAAAGCATGATTATTTCCTCATCGTCGATCACTTTCAGGACATCCATCAGATATTTAGAGTTAAAGCCGATGAGAAGGTCTTCTCCTTCTTTCGATATAATCACATCTTCTTTAACATTCCCTTCTTCCGATCTTGAAGTGACTTCCATGTTGTTTTCTCTGATATCCAGGCGTATCAGATTGTTTTTTCCGACTTTCGCAAGTAAAGAAGCACGTTCTATACTGTTTAGAAAATCGCTGCGGTTCACGACAATTTTTGTTTTATTTTCTTTTGGCAGTATATCTCTGTATTTGATAAATTCCCCTTCCAGAAGTCGAAGCACAATACGAATATCATCCATTAGAAATACGGCTCTTTTGTCGTTAACGTAGAACTGTACCTGCCCGTTCTCTTCCATCTCCGTTTCGCTGATGATTTTGCTGATTTCTCCGAAGATTTTTGCCGGGATTACGATGGATTCCTTTTTCTGATTCCGCATGTCTTCTCTGGTGATCGCCATACGGAATCCATCCAGTGCAACCATATTCAGACTGTTTTCTTCCATTTCTACCAGAACACCTGTAATTACGCCTCTGGATTCGTCGATGCTGGCTGCAAATGATGTTTTTCGAATCATTTCCTTCAGTACATCACGATCGAAAAGTATCATATCGGATGCTTCCTGTGGAAGGCTCAGATTCGGAAATTCATCTGCTGCCAGTCCGATGATATTAAATTCAGAATTTGCGCATCGAATTGTTACTTTCTCATCCTGATCTTCGATTATAATTGTATCATTTGGCAATTTCCGTATGATATCTCCAAATAATTTCGCATAGACAACGATTTCTCCAGGAATAAAATCATCAACGTCCAGTGTTTTTTCGATGCTCAAGTCCAGGTCTGAAGCCGACATTGTTAATTTTCCTTCTTTGTCTACCTTTAGTAGAATTCCTTTCAGTATTGGAATCGTTGTTCTTGAAGTGACTGCTTTCGATACGATATTCAGTGCTTTTGATAGAGCCTGCTGCTGACATGAAAATTTCATTGAAACCAACCTCCGGTTTTTATTCTATATTTATTTTATTTTTAGTAGTAATAGTAGTAGGATTTGTGAAATCTGTGGATAACTTCTGACATCCTTGCAAAATCTGAAAAAATTATTGTTTTCCGATAGTGGATAAGAAAGTGATTTTTTTTATTTAATCCATGATCTCATCTTTCATCTGTTCGATCAGCTGCGCAAAAGCAGGATCGGATTTTATTTCCCCTTCGATTTTATCACATGCATACATTACTGTTGTATAATGTTTTCCTCCAAACATCTGACCGATCTTAGGCAGGGAATAATCGGTCATTTCCCGTATCAGATACATGGCAACCTGACGGGGATATGCAATACTGTTCTGCTTCTTGGAGGATTCCAGATCTGACATTTTTATTGAATAATGCCTGCATATGTATTTTTTTATTTTTTCCGGCGTCACTTTAATGTCTCCATCAGTGAGTATGTCTTTTAATGTTCTTCTTGCAAAGTTTTTATCTGCTTTTTCTCCAAGAAGCTGAGAAAATGATACAATTCTGGTGAAAGCACCTTCCAGTTCCCTAATATTATCTTTAATTTTTTCTGCAATGAGGCAGATCACATCGTACAAATCATCATCCACTTCAATATTGAGGTTTTCGGCTTTTTTTGTAAGAATCGCCACTCTTGTCTCATAATCAGGGGGCTGAATGTCTGCGATCAGATTCCACTGAAATCGGCTTCGCAGGCGTTCCTCCAGATTGACCAGTTTGTTCGGCGCCCGGTCACTGGATATGATAATTTGTTTATTAGAGTCATATAATGTGTTGAATGTATGAAAGAATTCTTCCTGTGTACTGTCCTTTCCTTCCATAAACTGAATATCATCAATCAAAAGCACATCCACTTTTCGATATTTATTTTTAAATTCACTGATTTTGTTTTCACGTAGTGCACGAATCAGTTCGTTAGTAAACATTTCGGACGACACATAAAGTACATTCATATTTGGATTATGCTCAAGAAGGAAAATACCAATGGCATGCATCAGATGCGTTTTACCCAGTCCGGAACCTCCATAAATAAAAAGAGGATTATATGCTTCAGATGGAGATTCGGCAACTGCTAAGGCTGCTGCGTGAGCATATTTATTGCTGTTTCCTACAACAAAATTATCAAAATTATATCTTGGATTGAAGATTTTTTCCATACCGATCTTAGGTGCCGGTTCTGCATGAAGTATTTCTTTTGTCTTTAATTCTTCTGCTTCTGTTGTTTCTGTTTTTTTCAGAAAATCCTCCATCACTTTGATAACAGCACGATATCTGTCATGCAGCACGGTTTCAAGACAGTCTTCGATTACCTGAATATAACGTGTTCTTATAATATTGAGGATAAAGTCAACATCGACACCTCCTGAATTTTTCACACCCAGATAAACGATTTTCAGATCCTGATCAATCTGATAAACTTCCAGAGGCTGTAGCCATGTACTGAAACTGACTGCTGTTGTAAGTTTTTGAAGTTCTTCTTTCAGAGCTTTTGTTATTTTTTCATTTCTGTTCATTTTTGTTCTCATCTTTTCTTGAAATATCATGTATGACTCTATTGTATATAAAAAGTTATCCACAAGCAAGTATGAATTACAAGGAAAACGAAAATTATTTTTTAGAAGTTATCCACATCTTAAGGATAATTTTGTGCATAAGTTCAGATTTATGGTTTTGGCTGATTTTTCAAAAGAAAAATGCAATATGCTTTTTTTTATATTTTTAAGAATGTGGATTTTTTATTTCTTTATAAACATGGTGTGAATACTAAAAGTGTGGATAGAATGGAATTTTAATTTAGTTGACAATCTATATATTTTGAAGTATACTACATAGGTATTTGTGTGCCATTGAAATTTAGATGCATACGGAATTTTTATTTTTTTTCGTTAGAAGGGAGAAAATTACTATGAAAATGACTTTACAGCCGAAAAAGCGGCAGAGAATGAAAGAACACGGCTTCAGAAAAAGAATGTCTACGAAAAACGGCAGAAATGTTCTGAAAAGAAGAAGAGCCAGAGGCAGAAAGAAATTATCTGCATAATTTTTCTGCTTTGCATAAGCAGAGGATGCTCAAAACTCGAAAAGAGGAAACATGCTGAAAAAAAATGTTTTGAGAAAAAAAACAGATTTTCAGTCGATTTACCGGCGTGGAAAGTCTGTAGGTGACAGGTTTGTTGTGCTGTTTTACCGGCCTAACGGGCTTGCTTACAATAGGACAGGTTTTTTGGCAAGTAAAAAAGTCGGAAACAGTGTGGAGAGAAATCGGGCGCGACGCCTTATGAAAGAAAGTTATCGGCATCTTCAGGAAAACCTTCCGGGAAATGCTCACTTTGATTTTATTATTATCGCCAGAAACACTATTTCCGGAAAGAAATGTGCGGACGTGGAAAAATCTCTGCTGTCTGCATTCAGAAGAACCGGGGTAATAAAGAAATAATGAAATACGTAAGTTCTTTTTTTAAGAAGATTCTGATAGGCATGGTTCGCTTTTATCAGATCTGTATTTCTCCGTTATTTCCGCCGACCTGTCGGTTTACGCCCACATGCTCTGTTTATTTCATTCAGGCAGTGGAAAAATATGGAGCAATCAAGGGCACTTACTTAGGAATCAAACGGATTCTAAAGTGTCACCCCTGGCATGAAGGGGGCTATGACCCTTTGGAATAATGGAGGAATTGCATGAGATTATTAGCAAAACCTATGGGTTATCTGCTGATGTGGTTATATGAGTTTATCGGCAATTATGGTATTTCTCTGATTATCGTAACACTGGTAGTCAAACTTTGTTTATATCCACTGTATGCAAAGCAGATCATTTCATCTGCGAAAATGTCCAAGCTTAATCCGAAAATCAGGGAAATTCAGCAGAAGTACGCAAAAGATCAGATGCTGATGAATGAAAAGCTGCAGGAACTTTATGAGCGTGAAGGTGTAAAAATGTCTGCCGGCTGTCTGCCGATGATCGTGCAGATGTTTATTATCATGGCGCTGTTTGGACTTCTGAGAAATCCAATGCTGTATTTCACTGGAGACAATGCAGACATGATGCTGTTTGCGATTCACGAGCCATTTCTTTGGATCAAGGATCTGGCACAGCCTGATAAATGGATTTTGCCGATTGCAGCTGGAATTGCCACTTATATCTCCTTCACTATGAATCAGAAAAATAGTCTGAATGGTGCAAACAACCCGTCCATGAATCAGATGAACGTAATGAATAAACTGATGCAATACATTTTTCCAATTACGATTCTTCTGATGGCAAGAAGCTATCCTGCCGGACTGGCAATTTACTGGTTTTTCAGCCAGGTCATTCAGATTTTCTACAATATCCGGTTCAATCAGCTCAGAAAGAAGCTGAACGAAGAGGATGCGCCGAAAGGCAAGAAAAAGAGCAAGGCAAGAGCATAATTGCACTGGAGGAACAGATTTAATATGGATTATTCTGAAAAATGGGGCACAGACGTTGAGACTGCCGTGAAGCTGGCACTGGACGATCTGGGGCTTACTAGAGATGAAGTCGATGTGAAAGTTCTGGAAGAACCTTCAAGAGGGTTCTTTGGAATCGGTTCCAAGCTTGCGAAGGTCAGAGTTGAAAAGAAAAAGCCTGTTAAAATGGAAGAAAAAATACAGGAAGAAACTGTACGGAAAGAAACAGTGAAACCTGTACAAACGGAACAAGTTGAAAAGACAGAGCCGCAGGAAAAGCTGCAGAAACCGCAGGCGGTCCGAAATTCGGAAACCAGAACTACATCACAGAAGCGTAACAACAATAGCAGACGCGACAGAAATAATCACAGCGGAAAATCAAAAAAAGATCGTCGTGAGAAGGAAAGCAGAGAATTTCATGAACCGCTGGAGCCTGTTATTGCCAGAGTACCTGAGGAAGATCTGACGGTATGTGAAAATCATATCGCTCTGGATTTCCTTGCTGAAGTTACGGAGCAGATGGGTCTTTCTCTCAATATTTCAGCAAAGCAGGGTAATGATGTCCTTTATATTGAGATTCAGGGTAAAGATTCCGGCACGATTATCGGTAAACGTGGTCAGACCCTGGATGCCATTCAGTATCTGACTAGTCTGGTAGTGAATAAGGATCAGGAAAAGTATACCAGAGTTGTTGTGGACGCGGAAAATTACCGTGCCAAGAGAGAAAAAACATTAGAACTGCTGGCAATTCGCCTTGCGAATAAAGTCGTGAAAACAGGGAAAAGTGTGAAATTGGAGCCGATGAATCCGTATGAGCGGAAAGTAATCCACGCCACACTGCAGAATCACCCTTATGTTACGACAAAAAGCGAGGGTCAGGACCCATACAGACGGGTTATCATCGAATTAAAATAATCAGTTTTATAGCCCGCTTCTTTTCAGCGGGCTGTTTTATTCTTTAGGAAAGTCGAAAGGGTGTTTGGAATGGAAGAAACCATAGCGGCTATCGCAACAGCTTTAGGAGAAGGTGGAATCGGTATCGTTAGAATCAGTGGTAGTCAGTCGCTGTCAGTTTTGAATAAAATCTTTCGCGGCAGAGATCTGCAGGATAGAATGCTTACGTACGGCCATATATATGATAATTTCACTGGAGAGCTTGTTGATGAAGTAATGGCTGTGTATATGAAAGCGCCTCATTCCTATACTACAGAAGATGTTGTCGAAATTCAATGTCATGGCGGCATTGTTTCTCTGCGTAAAATTCTTTCTCTGACACTCAGAAATGGCGCGCGAATGGCCGATCCCGGAGAATTTACAAAGAGAGCTTTTCTAAATGGCCGTCTTGACCTTTCTCAGGCTGAAGCCGTGATTGATCTGATTCAGGCGAAGTCCGATGCATCTTTTGATGTTGCACTTGATCAGCTCGAAGGGAAACTGGGAAATACCATTCGTTCTATTCGTGCAGAACTCCTTGATATTCTGGTGAATCTCACAGTGAATATTGATTATCCAGATGAAGATATCGAAGAGATGACATATGCTAATCTTTCTGATGGACTGAAAAAAGTCAGAGCCAGGACGACGCAGCTCCTTGCTACTGCAGATACCGGTCGTATTTTTCGGGAAGGTCTGCGTGTTGCGATTATTGGAAAACCGAATGTTGGAAAATCATCGCTGCTGAATGCTCTTCTTCAGCAGAGCCGTGCAATTGTTACGGAGATTCCCGGAACTACCAGAGATACAATTGAGGAAACAGTCACGATTCGTAATGTTCCTGTTATACTGACAGATACAGCAGGCATACGGGACACAGATGACAGAATTGAACAAATTGGAATTATGCGCAGTATGGAATCTTTTCAGAAGGCAGATCTTGTCCTTTTTGTGATTGATGGAAGCAGAGCTCTGGATGATTCCGATGATGAAATTATTTCTTCACTCGAAAACAGAAAGGCAATTGTTGTCCTTAATAAATCAGATCTTCCGCAGAAAGTATGGAAAGAAGATATCGCTAAACGCCTTCCTCAATCTCATATTATTGAGACTTCTATCAAAGAAGAACAAGGAATTGGGAAGATCGAGGAGGAAATTGAAAAGATGGTCTGCGGCGGACAAGTACGCCAGAAGAACAGTGTTATGATTACCAGCATTCGTCATGCGAGTCTTCTTGAACAGGCTTTAGGTTCTATTGATGATGCCTTGTCCTCGACTGCGGGATGTCAGCCTCTGGAGTTTATTGAGATTGATGTGAATCATGCATATGAACTTCTTGGAGAAATTATTGGTGAAACTGCATCTTCTGATGTCATCGATGAAGTTTTCGCAAGATTTTGCCTTGGAAAATAAAGGAGCTGAACATGGAACACATTTACATGGGAGAATATGATGTTATTGTCGTTGGAGCCGGACATGCCGGATGCGAAGCAGCGCTTGCATGTGCCCGAATGGGAAAGGAAACTCTTCTCTGTACGATGAATCTGGATGCTGTGGCAATGATGCCTTGTAATCCTTCCATTGGCGGAACCGGGAAAGGGCATCTGGTTCGGGAAATCGATGCGCTTGGCGGCGAAATGGGTGTAAATATCGATAAAACTTTTATTCAGAGTAAAATGCTGAATACAGCAAAAGGTCCTGCTGTTCACTCTCTTCGTGCGCAAGCGGACAAGAACCGGTATCATCTGGAAATGAAGAAGACAATAGAGCATACAAAGCATCTTGCAATGCGTCAGATTGAAGTCACGGATCTGATTGTGAAAGATGGACGTGTATGTGGTATTGAAACGAAAACTCACACATGGTATCAGTCCAAAGCAGTGATTCTTGCGACAGGAACTTTCCTTCGTGGTAAAATTTTTATTGGAGACAGTTCTTTTGAAAGCGGTCCGAACGGTCTGGCTCCTTCCAATACGCTGGCTGATAATCTGAAAAAGCATGGCATGGCACTGCGTCGTTTTAAAACAGGGACTCCGGCAAGATGTCTCGGCCAAAGCCTGGATTATTCGAAAATGCAGGAGCAGAAAGGAGATGAACATATTGTTCCATTTTCTTTTCTCAATGATGAAATCGGAGAAAATCAGATTTCCTGCTGGTTAACTTATACGAATGAGGACACACACCGGATTATTCGTGAAAATTTTCACCGTTCTGCTCTGTTTGGAGGACAAATTGAGGGAATCGGCCCCAGATACTGTCCTTCCATAGAAGATAAAGTTAATCGTTTTGCAGATAAGAAGCGGCATCAGCTTTTTATTGAGCCGGAAGGTCTTGATACAGATGAGATGTATATTCAGGGGATGAGCTCCAGCCTGCCTGAGGATGTGCAGCTGGCTTTCTATAAGACAATTCCAGGGCTGGAGAATCTCGAGATCGTAAGGTCTGCTTATGCAATTGAATATGACTGTATTGATCCACAGGATCTGAAATTGAATCTGGAATACAGGAAGATTGATAATTTGTTTTGTGCTGGTCAGTTTAATGGAAGTTCCGGATATGAGGAAGCTGCTGCCCAGGGGTTGATGGCAGGGATTAATGCTTCACTGAAAATTTCCGGTAAGGATCCGCTGATCCTGGGAAGAGATGAGGCTTATATTGGCGTTCTTATCGACGATCTTGTGACGAAAGGTACGAACGAACCTTATCGTATTATGACCAGCCGTGCGGAATACAGACTGGTTCTCCGTCAGGATAATGCAGATCAGCGCCTTACACCGATCAGTTATGAGATCGGACTTGCAACTCAGGAACGTTATGACAGGTATCTTGCAAAAAAATTGGCTGTTTCCAGGGAAACTGTCCGGCTTGAGCAGAAATCGGTTGGTCCGAAGGATGTAAATGATTTTCTTATCGCGCATGATACTTCTCCGTTGCAGACCCGTACTTCTCTGGCAGATCTTCTTCGTCGGCCGCAGATCTCTTACGCCGATCTGGCTGAAATTGATGATGAAACCAGACCGCATCTTTCTGAACATGAGATCACTCAGCTGGAAGTGCAGATAAAGTACGAAGGTTACATTCAGAAGCAAATTGCACAGATTTCTAGATATAAAAAACTGGAAAATCGGAAACTTCCTCAGGATTTTGATTATTCTCAGATGGAAGGGCTTCGTATTGAGGCAGTCCAGAAGCTGAATCAGATACAGCCTGCATCTGTAGGTCAGGCATCCAGGATCAGCGGAGTATCTCCAGCAGATATTAATGTTCTGCTTGTACATTTGGAGAAACAGAAAAGAAAGGGGAAAGAATGATTAACCTGAAAGAAGTCCTGTCTTCACTGCCGGTTTCGTGTACGGATGAGATGTGTGCTCAGTTTGAAGCGTATATGGAAGGAATTTTATTCTGGAATCAGAAATTGAACCTAACTGCAATTACAGATAAGGATGAATTTATTATCAAGCATTTTCTGGACTCCGTTCTCTGTTGCGGGTTTGATGAATTTATTTGCGCTGAAAAAATAATAGATGTGGGAACCGGAGCTGGTTTTCCTGGTGTTCCTCTTGCAATTCTTTCACCGCAGAAAACGTTTGTTCTGATGGATTCTCTTAAGAAACGTTTGAATGTTATTGATACCCTTACTTCTTCCATCGGAATTTCTAATGTCGTTACGGTTCATGCTCGTGCAGAGGAACTGGCGAGGAATAAGTCTCATCGTCAGCAGTATGATTTATGCATATCCCGTGCTGTGGCGAATCTTGCTACTCTAGCGGAGTATTGCCTTCCATTTATAAGGCTCGGAGGATATCTGCTTGCATATAAAGGTCCGGATGCAGATGATGAAATTGCTTCTGCAAGAAAAGCTGTTTTTCTTCTCGGAGGTGAGCTGGAACGTGTTGAATTTACCAGGATGCAGGAGTATGGATTAGACCATCGTATTTTGTTTATAAAAAAAATACGGAATACGCCGGAAAAATATCCACGAAAAGCAGGAATTCCGTCGAAAAATCCCCTAATATAATATATTCAGGGGATTTTTATTGCAATTTGACGGAAAAAAAACCCCACAGCATACCAGGGAAATGTTATGATTTCCTATAGAAGAGCAATTGCTTTTACAGTTTTCTTCTGCAGTGTGTGTACAAGCCTTTCTTATTAATGGCTTGAAAGGAGGAATATTTTATGCTTGATCTGCTTGGAAAAAAAGCGGCTAAGGGTCCTTCCGGCATCTGGAATTCAATTGTATCGGAAGCCAAGTTGCAGGAAAATTCAGATGACCTTCCTGAGATTGTGGAAATCCCAATTTGCAAGATTCTTTTGAACCCGGACCAGCCTAGAAAAAATTTTGGGGAAGAGGAACTTTCCCAGCTCACAGAATCAATTCAAAATTATGGTATTCTGCAGCCAATATTGGTAAAACCTGATTATAATGGGAAATACTTTATAATAGCAGGTGAAAGACGATATCGTGCAGCGTGTCAGGCTGGTCTTTCTTCTATGCCGTGTATTGTTCGTCCAATGGAAGAGGAACAGGCTGCTCTTATATCGATTGTTGAAAATGTGCAGAGAGAAAACCTTGGATTTCTTGAAGAAGCAAAGGCTTATAAAAAACTTATGGATGATTATGGACTTACTCAAAGTGAAATTGCCCGTAAAGTTGGAAAACAGCAATCTACTATTTCAAATAAGATCCGTATTCTTTCTCTTCCAGAAGATATTCAGGATGTTTTGACAACTCATCGTCTGACAGAACGCCATGCTCGTGCCTTACTTCGTCTTTCCTCGGAGACTGATCGCCGGAAAATTGCTGGTAAAATTGTAAAAAACAACCTGAATGTGAAACAGACTGAAAAACTGGTTGCTGATTTACTGGAAAGTCAGGAAGAGCAGAAACGGAAAAAGAAAAAAATCAATTATTTCAGCTATAAGATTTATGTTAATACAATTCGCAAAACTGTTTCTCAAATGAAAGAAATTGAAAATAATATTACAATGACGCAGGAAGACAAGGGTGATGTACTTGAGTTGACGATAACAATTCCGAAAAAGGGAGGATGTTTCACGTGAAACATCCTTTTTTTATTGAAATCAGTGGCAATCATGCACAAAATAAGGTATAATAGATACTGCCTGAAGAAAGGTAATTTTAACAGGAGGAATTTTAAACTTGGGAAAAGCAATTGCAATTTTTAATCAAAAAGGCGGAGTCGGCAAAACAACAACAAACATAAATCTTGCAGCATGCCTTGCAATTAAAGGAAAAAAAGTTTTAGTTCTTGATATAGACCCGCAGGGGAATACAACAAGTGGAATCGGGGTTTCAAAAAAGAATCTGGATAAAACAGTATATAACATACTCGTGGACCAGAATTTCGATCCCAGGGAAGCAATTATTAAGACTACAGTTGAAAACTTGGACCTGATTCCCGCGAGTGTAGATCTGGCTGGCGCAGAAGTGGAACTGGTGCAAATGAAAGGTAGAGAAATATCTCTTAAAAAGGGTCTGGATAAAATCAGGCATTTATATGACTATATTTTCATAGACTGTCCTCCTTCTCTGGGGCTTTTGACAATAAATTCTCTGACTGCTGTAGATAGCGTGCTGATACCGATCCAGTGTGAATTTTATGCGCTGGAGGGTGTCAGCCAGCTAGTAAGTACTATAGAACTAGTAAGAAAAAGTTTAAATCCGAAACTCGAAGTGCAGGGAGTCATCTTAAGCATGTTTGACGGTAGAACAAATTTATCTCTGCAGGTCGTTCAGGAAGTAAAAAAGTACTTTGGCGGAAAAGTTTACTCCACGGTAATTCCAAGAAATGTACGTCTTGCGGAAGCACCAAGCTATGGCATGCCAATTACAGAATATGACCCGAAGTCAAAAGGCGCTGAAGCATATATGGATTTTGCAGAAGAATTTCTGGAACAGGAGGAGTCATAGAATGTCAGTAAAAAAAGGAGGACTGGGTAGAGGATTAGATGCGCTTTTTGCAGATGTTCCTGTAGCCGAACCAGAAGAGAAAGATGTTGACAAAAAAGAACTTAGTGTCAGCATTTCAGAAGAAGATCGAGTGAGATATATTGGAATTCATGAAATCATGCCTAACGCGAATCAGCCGCGGAAAGTTTTTTCGGAAGAGAAAATTGAAGAGCTTGCGAATTCGATTCAGGAACATGGGATTATTCAGCCACTTGTAGTTCGCCAAAGGAACTCAGGGTATGAGATTGTAGCTGGAGAGAGAAGGTGGCGTGCAGCGATGAAAGCCGGACTGACAGAAGTACCATGTCTAATTCGCGAACTCACCGACGAGCAGAATATGCTTATTGCCATCATTGAAAATATGCAGCGGGAAGATCTGAATCCAATTGAAGAAGCAGAAGGTTTGAATCAGATGGTTAGCACCTTTGGCATGACGCAGGATCAGGTATCAAAAAGTGTGGGTAAAAGCCGTCCTTATATCGCAAATGCGCTGCGTTTACTTAAGCTTCCAGAATATATTCGTGACAAGGTGTCGGACGGGATAATAAGTGCAGGGCATGGCAGAACACTGCTTACTGTTGAGGACAAAAACCTTCAGCGGCAGATATGTGATAAAATAATTGAGGAAGGTTTGTCTGTCCGAGAAACGGAGAAGCTTGTCGCAGAAATAGGAAAAGTGTCGAAGAAAAAACCGGCCCAGAAAATAAAAAATCCTGACACATTGCGTGAAGAAGAAACACTGAAACAGATCCTTGGAACTAAAGTAAATATTGTTGAAAAAGGTCGAAAAGGAAAAATTGAAATTGAATGTTTCAGCAGGGAAGAACTGAATCGATTGATTGAACTGTTGAAAAAACTGGCTTAGAAGGCGGTGTTTCACATGAAACATTTTAAAAATGCCTGTATGCTTTTAATTCTATGGAACCTTATCACATTTATTTTTATGGGGATTGACAAGGAAAAAGCAAAAAAAGGAGCGTGGAGAATTTCTGAGAAGACACTTCTATGCTGTTCTTTTCTAATGGGAGCCGTTGGGTGCGGCGCCGGTATGCTGGTGTTTCATCACAAGACACAGAAATGGAAATTCAGATTAATGATTCCATCTGCACTGGTCGAAAACGCTCTGGTTGTTGGAATTTCATTATGGTGGATAACAAAATAAAAAGTATAAAGAAAAGGGTCCGTCTGGAAGGACCCTTTTTCCGTAAAAGGTTGGTGAAAAGAAATGGAAAGAGAGCATCGAGCGAAAGAAATTCTAAAAAAATGTATAAATCTGGTACAACAGGAGGGCATACCGGTAGCAGAGAAAATTGAAAAAATATATATTAACGATAAAATACGAAGCAGGTTTGGGAGCTGTAGGAAAGAAAACGGATCCTATTATATAGAATTAAGTGGAAGAATCATGCCTTGCGAAGATAGAGTAATCGAAACTGTGCTCTTGCATGAACTGCTGCACACATGTCCGGGCTGTATGAATCATGGATTTCGGTGGAAAAAATATGCTGAAATAATTAATCAGAAATACGGATATGAAATAACGGCTTCATCCAGATACGAAACATTTGGGATGGAGAATCCAGAAAGTAGAGAGCCGGTAAAGTACACGATTTTGTGTACTAACTGCGGAAACCGGATAGAGAGGAGAAGAAGATGCCCGCTCGTAGAGAAGACAGACAGATACCGATGTGGAAAATGTGGTGGGATACTGAAAATAAAAGAAAAAAGCACTACATCTTGTAGATGAAAATCATAAAAAAATATGATACAATATTAAAGAATATAATTTGACGAGAAATAGGGGACAGAGGCTTTATGGTATGATTATCACACAATCAACATGAAGCAGAAAGGTCATGTATGATATAATAAAAAGGAGGGCCCCATGTCTGAACGAAGACTTGAAAAAATCATTTCTTCATATATTCCAATGCCGGTATGCATCATAAACCGATTGGGAAAGGTGATGGAAGCCAACAGCAGGATCGGAGAAGTATTCCTCTACGACAGAATCGGCGGTGGAGATATCTTCGCCCTTACAGGCATTCGTGCAGCGGATCTGTATGAGGCGGCAGAGAAAGATCAGCATCCGCTGCTGAAAAGGAATGACAGGATATTCCGCCTTATGCTTCAGAAGGGATCTGATCTTGATTCCGGAGAAGAGGGGGATCTGACCATTGTATTTAATGATGTCACAGGTCTGGAAGATCTGAAGGACAGATATAATAACGAAAAGGCCTGTATTGCGAAAATACAGGTAGACAATTATGATGAACTGACATCAAGCACGAGTACGGAAAAACGACTGGCTGTCTCCAGTGAAATTGACCGTCTGGTTCGCCGATGGTGCGGAAAAATCAATGCATCCGTTAACCGCGTACGGAATAATGCATATGTCGTATGGTTTGAACAACAGTATCTTGATAAGCTTGTAGCAAATAAGTTTGATCTGCTGGATGAGATAAGGAATGTGGAAACAGGTGCAGATTTTCCCGCAAGCCTTAGCATTGGTGTTGGAGCTGGAGGAAAGAATCCTGCACAGACTGAAGAATATGCAGATGCGGCGCTTGATCTGGCATTGGGCAGAGGCGGAGATCAGGCAGTCGTAAAAAGAAATCTGAAGATTGAATATTATGGCGGAAAATTACAGACCGTAGAAAAAAGTAACAAGGGAAAGTCCAAGATCGTAGGCCATGCATTGAAACAGCTGGTTGTGCAGGCGGGAAAAGTGTTTATCATGGGACACCGTAATCCGGATATGGACTGCTTTGGTGCTTCCCTGGGAATATCCAGATTCTGTGAACTGTATGAAAAAAAAGCCAGCATCGTGATAGACGATTATAATGAAGCTCTGCAGACCATTTATTTCCAGGCACGGCAGAGTGAGAACTATCAGCTGATCAGCAGTGAAAAAGCGCTAGGTCAGGTAGACAGTGAAAGTCTAGTTATCGTGCTGGATACTCATAAGCCAAGTATGACCCAATGTCCGGATCTTCTGAAAAAAACAGACAGGATTGTAGTGATTGATCATCATAGAAAAATGGAAGAGTTTATAGAAAATCCTACGCTGGCCTATATGGAATCTTATGCGTCATCTACCTGCGAACTTGTAGCAGAGATTCTGCAGTACATGGCAAGTAAAAAAAGTCTGATCAAGCTGGAAGCAGAAGCTCTGATGGCCGGAATTACGGTAGATACCAACGGATTTGCTGTGAAGACAGGGGTGCGAACTTTTGAAGCAGCGGCTTGGCTAAGACGGCAGGGTGCAGATACAACGGAAGTAAAGCGATTCTTCCAGAAAGATCCACAGAGTTTTCAGATTCATGCAGAAGCACTGGCATCTGCCAGATTTTTTGAAAACGGTGTAGCTCTGTCCATCTGCCGTGAAGCGCATCCGGATGAGCAGGTGATTTGCGCGCAGGTTGCCGACCAGCTGCTTACGGTGAAAGGAGTGAAAGCGTCCTTTGTTGTAGGCACAAATGGGGAAGAAAAAACTGTGATCAGTGCAAGATCTATGGGTGCAGTTAATGTGCAGGTGGCTATGGAAAAGTTTGGTGGAGGAGGACACCTGACAACAGCCGCAGCGCAGGTGGATATGACAAAAGAAGAAGCAGCAGAAAAAATAAAAAAGATAATGGAGGAAATGTTAAATGGTAGTGATTCTTAACAGAGATATAAAGGGGACCGGAAAAGCAGGTGATGTGGTAAAAGTAAGTGATGGATACGCAAGAAACATGCTGATTCCGAGAGGCTGGGCAAAGGAAGCAACGGAAGGAAATGTGCGCAGTCTGGAAAAGCAGAAAGCAGTTGCGGCCGAAAAAAAAGCAGAAGAAAAGGCGGCTGCACAGGCTCAGGCAGAAAAAATAAAAAATCTGTCAGTAACGATTCAGACGAAGGCTGGGGAAGGTGGTAAAATCTTCGGATCCATTACATCAAAGGATATTGCGGATGCGTTAAAAGAGCAGCATCAGCTGACCGTTGATAAAAAGAAAATTCAGCTTGACGGCCCGATAAAACAGACAGGCGTGCTGGATATAACAATAAAGCTGTACCCGGAGGTAAGTACAACACTGAAGGTAAATATTACCGCGGAATGATAGCAGCAGAAAAAAACAGTTGATAGGGGAATACGAATGGTAGAGAGGATCCCGCCGCATAATGAGGAGGCGGAACGGTGTGTGCTTGGTGCAGCAATGCTTAGCAAAGACGCACTGTACGATGTAGTAGAAGAAGTCACCGCAGATGATTTTTATAATGAGAATCACCGCGAAATTTTTAATGCGATCATGGATCTGTATAGAGACAGTACGCCAGTAGACATGCTGACCGTATGCGAAACACTGAAAAAAAAGAAAGTGCTGGATCTAGTAGGAGGGAGAGCGTATATCGCCACATTGACTACGGAAGTGCCATCTACGGTAAATGCAGGGGAATATGCCAGAATTGTATCAGAAAAAGCCTCATTGCGTCAGCTGATCAGCACAGCAGAGGAAATCGTAAACAAAGGATATGAGGGAAAAGACGATACCAGAGAAATACTGGACTTTGCCGAAGCTGGAATTTTTCAGATCGGGCAGAACAGACAGAAAAGTGATTATACGCAGATTCAGGATATTCTGCTGAAAAATGTGGAAATTATCGATGCAGCATCGCAGAACCAGGGAAAGGTTGTTGGGATTCCGACCGGGTTTAAAGATCTGGATGAACTGACATCAGGTCTGCATCGTTCCGATCTTATTATTCTGGCAGCCCGTCCTGCAATGGGAAAAACGGCATTTGCACTGAACATCGCACAGCAGACGGCAGTAAAAGCCGGATCCTCCGTACTGATCTTCAGTCTGGAAATGTCCAAAGAACAGCTGGGACAGCGGCTTCTTGCCATCCAGGCACGGGTTGAAATGCAGAAACTGAAAACAGGAAATCTCGATCGAAAAGACTGGGACAGACTGAATATGGCACTGGATGAACTGCACAGCTCGAAAATATTTATTGATGATACACCAGGCATTTCTATTATGGAAATGCGTAATAAATGTCGGCGTTTAAAAGCAGAACACGGACTTGATCTGGTCATTATCGACTACTTACAGCTGATGCAGTTTGATGGAAGAGCCGACAGCAGGCAGCAGGAAATTTCAGCGATATCCAGACATCTGAAGCTTCTTGCGCGAGAGATGGACTGCCCTGTGATCGTGCTTTCTCAGCTGTCCCGTGCACCAGAGCTGCGGCAGGATCACAGACCGATTTTATCTGACCTGAGGGAGTCAGGATCCATAGAACAGGACGCGGATATTGTAATCTTCTTATACCGGGATGATTACTATAATCCGGACAACAGCGAGAAACACGGGATTTGTGAAGTAAATATCGCGAAACACAGAAGCGGACCGACGGACAAGGTAGAACTGACATGGGTTGAAAGATACACCAAATTCAGTGATAAAGCAATGTAAGGAAAAACGGAAAGAAGAAAAACAGCGGCGGAGCAGAAAGGAGCACCATTGATTACGAAAGAAATGACGGTTATGCAAGTAATGAACATGGGAGTGCAGTATGAAAAGGTGTTCGAAAGATTTATGCTGACGTGTACAGGATGCCCGGGTGCCCAGAGCGAAACGCTGGAAGAAGCAGCCAAAGGGCATGGTGTCAGCTTGAAAAAACTTCTCGAAGCATTGAACCAGGCAGCAGAAGAGCCTACGGAGGCGTGAATGAATTTTATCAGAGAAAAAACAAAAGAGTTTTATCTGCTGACCAGTGAGGTGGAAAATATCTTTCTGAATGAATATATGCCGGGAGCGCCAGGGGATTATGTAAAAATTTATCTTTACGGGTTGATGTATGCCCAGCATGGGGAAGAAATGGATCATAAAACAATGGTTCGTCAGCTTCGGGTTACAGAGGAGCAGGCGAACCAGGCCTGGACGTACTGGTCGAATATGGGTGTAATAAAAAAACATATGCATCTATCAGGCGAAAAAGAACAGCAGGGACTGCTGAATTACGATGTGGAATTTCTGAGTCTGCGTGAACAGATGTACAGAAGTCCGATAGGAGACGAGACGAAAAAGCAAGAAGAAGAAGGAGAAGGAGAAGTAGAGAATGCACTTGAAAATCCGGATTTGAAGGAACTTTTCTCTGCTGTTGAAAACAGGATGGGAAGACCTTTGACATCCGGTGAAGTAAAGGAGATATTCAGCTGGAGCAGCGAACTTGGAGCAAGCACGGAAGTGATTCTGGATGCTTGCGAATATTGCATCAGCCGCGGAAAATGTAATATAAAATACATTTCAAAAGTAGTTGCGCAGTGGACGAGCCAGGGAATGAAAACGCATCAGCAGGTACAGGAGTATCTTGATGAATTAGAACAGCGTTATGGAGCGCAGAAAAGAATTCTGCAGTCCCTTGGAATGAATCGCCCTGCGACGGAAGCAGAAAAACAGCTGATCAACCGGTGGTTCGATGAGATGCATTTCAGTCTGGAGCGGATACTGGAAGCCTGCGGACGAACCGTATCCATTTCGAATCCGAACCTTCGCTATGTAAACAAAATTCTGGAGAACTGGTACCAGGAGGCTCAAAAAGAGGGTCGAGACGTAAACAAGAAAGTGAACGTGACGCAGACGGTACTGAATCATTACTATGAATATCTGAGAAAAAAAGAAGAAAATGAAGCGCAGGAACGGAAAGAGGAAATCTATTCGAAACTGCCGCAGATCAGAGAAATTGATCGTTCGATTGTGGAACTTGGCAGCAGTATCTCACGTAATCTGCTCTCCGGGGGAAGCAGAAGCAGTATCGAGCAGATTCGGAAAAAAATGAAAGAACTGGAAAGTGAACGTGCAGTACTGCTCACTGAAAACAACTTTCCAATTGATTATACAGATATAAAATATTCCTGTGATATTTGCAAAGATACCGGCGTGACAGAAGATGGACGCCGATGCAGTTGTACAGCGAAAAGAACAGAAGAGGCGGAATTATGGCAAAAATCAAACTGAATCTGCCAAAAGGGAAAAAAGAGAAACCATCTGAAAAGCCCCAAAAGAGGAAAAGGGAAAATGGGAAGATCCTCATTGATATCGGAGCTGCATTTATTAACCTCCTGGATGATATACTGGATGAAGCAGGAGAAATCGGTAAAGACGGCGGGGAGCTGATTATCGACGTTGCTGCTGGGGCAGTCAGTGTGTTTGATAAAACAGCAGATGTGATCGACTGGATCGTAGGGAAGACTTTTATCCTTGCAGCGAGAAAACTTCATGATGGAAGAGTAAAACTTCATGAATATCATAAAGAGCTGATCCGGCTCTTTATGGTAGCGCTGATTGGAGGAACAGCGATCATTGCGCTGGTCTCACTAGTGACAGATTACGAATATGCATATAACGGGAGAACACTCGGTATCGTCAGAGATCAGCAGGATGTGCTGCAGATCCTGGATCTGGTGAGTGAAGAACTGACACAGGAATATGGATCCAGCATAACGATCGATCCCGAAACAGATATTACATTTACGCCGGTATTTTCCTATGGAAAAGAGATTGATGATGCAGATACCGTTCTGAAACGGTTCACCTATATGGGAGATATTCAGGCGCAGGCGTGCGCAATCTACGCAGACGGAGAACGCATAGCAATCGTTGAAAGTGAGAAAGTCGCAGATGAAGTACTGAATAAAGTGCTGGAAAACTTCCAGAAAAAAGACGATAACGTCGAATACGAATATATCGGATTCGCAGAAGATATTGAGATCAGACCTTATAATACGTCTCTTTCGAATGTAATGAATAAAAATACGGCATATCAGAAGATTAAAAGCGGAGGACAGCAGGAAGTAACCTACACTGTCGAGGCAGGAGACACATTATCAGGAATCTGTGAGAAACTGAACGTTTCTCTGGAAGAACTGCAGTCGATGAATGAAGGACTGAACGAAGATACAACCATCCATGTCGGAGATGAATTCGTCATTTCACAGGAAGTGCCTCTGCTGACCGTGGAAACCATAGAAGTATCCACCTATGCACAGAAGCTGAAATATAAAACGGAATATAAAGAATCGGATAGCTATTATGAAGGTGAAAAATATGTGACGCAGTCCGGTAAAAACGGAAAAGCACGAATTACAGCGCGAATCACAAGGCACAATGGAAAGGTTGTCGATAAAGAGATACTGGAGAAAACGGTGATTACCAGTCCGGTAAACAAGATCGTTGTAAAGGGGACGAAAAAAGTTCCTCCGACCAGCGGAACAGGTACCTTTATGCGTCCGGTGAGTGTTCCTGTATATTCAGGATACGGATACAGGTGGGGACGAATGCATTATGGAATTGACCTTTCCTGCGGTATTGGAACTCCAATTCATGCGGCCGACGGCGGAACTGTAACCTATGCAGGAATTTATTACAGCTACGGATATACGGTTATCATCGATCACCAGAACGGCTATACGACTCTGTATGCACACTGCAGTCAGCTGAATGTCAGTGCAGGACAGAAAGTATACAAAGGGCAGACCATTGCATTAGTGGGAAATACCGGGCGAAGCACCGGACCGCACTGCCATTTCGAAATCAAGAAAAACGGTGTAAATGTAAACCCATCCAATTACGTATAGTACAATATGCAGGTCAGTTCTGAACTGACCTGCTTTTCCATATACTTTTACCAGCAGAAGCGGAATCCCCATGTGGAGACCGCAGGAAAGAATGGGGGAGAATATGGAAAACCATCACATTGCAATTGATAACCGGGAGAGGATGACCATCACGCAGGTGGCAGATGTAGATGCGTTTGATGAGAGCGTACTCTGGGCGAATCTGCAGGAAGGCGGACTTGAAATTACAGGAGAAAAGCTAAATATTGAAAAGCTTGATCTGGATCAGGGCATCCTCGTAGTGACAGGGGAATTGATTTCTCTGAACTATACAGACCGACGAAAGGGAGAAAAGAAAAAAATTACAGAAAGGCTGCGGAGGAAATGACCGATCTGATCCGAAGCGAGCTGGAAGAAATGGGGCTGATGCTCTGTGGAGGAATGACGGCAGGAATCGTTTACGGACGGTTCATTAATTTATGCGAGATTCTTGGCAGAACAGACGGTCAGGTTCAATGCGCACTGAAAAAACTGCGTTCAGCAGCAATAATGATTATAGAAATTACAGGGATCCTGCTGATCGGATGGTGTACCAGCCTTTTTGTCTATTACAGCAGCAGCGGAGAAATCACTCTGCAGGGTGTTATATGCTTTTTTGCAGGAATCTGGATTTGGAGAAACTGGATCGAGAAGAGAAACGGGGAGAAGAAAAATGGCGAAGAAAGGAAACCGGCTGCGCGAATTTGAAAAGAATCATCGGGTGCTGGATATCAGCACAGCGCAGGCTGAAAGACAAAAAAAGAGAGTAAAAACAAAGGAAAAGAAAGTTCAGGAGAACAACGACGGAAAGAAGAAGATCCGTATCAGCTGGGTGAAGATAACCGGTCTGGTGATTTGTACCGTTTTTATTTTTGTGGTTGGAATTTCTGTGAAAAATATTTATGATCTGAAAGGCCGTCAAGCATCGCTGGAAGAAGAAAATCACAAACTGCAGCAGGAAAAAGAAGAACTGTCCATGGAGCTTGAGAACATTAACTCCAATGAATATATCGAAGAAAAGGCACGAAGAGAACTGAAACTGATCAAATCCAACGAACTTGTATTTTATTTCCCGGATCATTTTCATCTGGAAACAGAAAAAAAGAATGGAGAGGAACAAGGCAGCAGGGATACAAAGTCGGATACAGACAACACACAGGATACGGCGCAGAATAAAACAGAAGAAAAGGAAAGCAGCAACTAAATGGAGAAACTGAAAGTAGAAGAAGTGATCGTTGTAGAAGGACGAGATGATACGAACGCAGTTCTCAGGGCAATAGACGGTATGACAATAGAAACCCACGGTTTTGGAATCCGGCAGGAGACATGGGAGCTTCTGGAAAAAGCATACAGGGAGAAAGGACTGATCCTGTTTACAGATCCGGATTACAGCGGCGAGGAAATAAGAAGAAAACTGACTGCAAGATTTCCGGAAAGCGGGCAGGCGTTTCTGACGAGAACGCAAGCAGAAAAAAAGGGGGATATCGGGATTGAAAATGCCTCTCCTGAGGAGATTGCGGCCGCAATCTCCAAAGCACATTATACAGGGAGAAAGAAAGTGGCGATCTATTCAGAAGAGGATCTGTATGAGGCAGGTCTTCTTGGTGAAGGGAATTCCGCTGCGCTTCGTCAGAAGCTTGGTGCTGCACTTGGGATCGGATACGGAAACGGGCGCGCATTTCTGAAAAAACTGAATCAGTTCAGTATCCGACGGGAAGATTTTGAAAAGAAACTGCGAGAAATCAAAGAAAATACAGAAGGGAAAAAAGAATGAAATTATATACACACTCAGCGGTGAATGAAATACGGAAACGATATGACTTCCATACAACGAAAAGTCTGGGACAGAATTTTCTGACAGATAAAAGCATTATCGATAAGATTATCGAAAGTGCGCAGATCGGACCGGACGATCTGGTCATTGAAATCGGTCCGGGTCTAGGCGTGATCACCTGGGAAGCAGCGCAGAAAGCAAAAAAAGTGATCGCAGTGGAAATTGACCGGAAACTGATCCCGATTCTTACGGAAACATTATCGGATTGTCCGAATGTGGAAATCCTGAACCAGGATATTCTGAAAACAGACGTCAATGAAATCATAGAGAGGGAAAGAAAAAAAGAGATCAAAAATGTAAAAATTCTAGGAAATCTTCCCTACTATATCACGACACCGATCCTTATGAAACTGCTGGAAGACGGGGTGGAAGCGGAAAGCATTACCGTGATGATGCAGAAGGAAGTCGCTGAGAGGATCCAGTCATTACCAGGGAAAAAAACTTACGGGGCGATTTCAGTTGCCGTGCAGTACTACTGCGAAGCACAGATCGTAACGTATGTTCCGCGGGACGTGTTCATTCCGCAGCCGAATGTGGATTCTGCAGTACTGAAACTGACGCTGCGGAAGGAAAAACCGGCAGAAGTGAAGGATCGGGGGTTCTTTCTGGAATGTGTTCGTGCCGGGTTCAGTCAGAGAAGAAAAACCCTGGCCAATTCATTAACAAGTATGGAGGGGGTAGGGAAAGAGCTAGCGCAGGATACGCTGAAAGAATGCGGGATTGAAAGCAGTAGAAGAGCTGAGACACTTTCACTGGATGAATTTGCGGTTCTGGCAGAGAAACTGAAAGAAAATTTGGAGATTATGAAGGGCAGATAACAGGTGAGAAACTATGGAAAAATTTGATAAATTTGAAAAGCTGGACCGTCAGATAGAGCAGACGATTCATGAAGTGGAAACCATGAACCGTCATACATTTTTTGAAAAATTCATTCATAACAGTTTTGCATTTGCGGTAATATGGGCAATATTCCTGAACCTGATCATTGAAACACTCGGAAGACTTCCTACTACATCGATCTGGGGAGGGCTTCAGTTCCTGACAGGACATCCGCTGGTTTTCTGCTATAATGCGCTTCTTATTTTTGCAACGCTGCTGATCGCCTCCGTTTTTCGCAGACGGACTTTTGTTTTTACGATTATCAGCATTTTCTGGCTTGCAATCGGAGTGACAAACGGTATAATATTGACGCAGAGAATGACGCCGTTTACAGTGAAAGATCTGAGCAATCTGGAAGACGGAGCCACTATCGTAACAACGTACATGTCCACATGGCAGCTGATCCTGATCGGCGCAGCTGTCGTTGCTGCGCTTCTGGCGCTGATTATTCTGTTTCTGAAAGGCCCGAAGAAGAAGGGGAGACTGAAATGGAAACGGAATCTGATTGTTGTCATACTGGTTGCAGCTATGAGCTTCGGTGCGACTTCATTCATGGTCAGGATCGGCAAAGTGGAAACATTCTTCGGGAACCTGGCATATGCATATCGAGACTACGGTGTAGTGTACTGTTTTATCAATACATGGCTGAACACAGGGATCAGCAAGCCATCCGGCTACAGTGAAACGATGATAAAAGATATTTTCAATGAGAAAGAGCTGGGAAACGATGGGACAATGGTGCTGGAACCAAAAGACGAGGATGAAAAGTACCCGAATATTATATTCCTGCAGCTCGAGTCGTTCATTGACCCTTCCACAGTGAAATATTTGGAGCTGTCCGGCGATGCCTGCCCGAACTTCCGGAAGCTGGAAAATGACTATTCCAGCGGTGAACTGACTGTGCCGGCCTGCGGAGCGGGAACCGCCAATGTGGAGTTCGAAGTGCTGACCGGTCTGTCTGTGAAGTTTTTTGGACCTGGAGAATATCCGTATAAATCTGTCCTGAAGGACAAGCCGGCAGAAAGTCTGGCTTTTGATCTGAAAAGTCTGGGATACAGCGCACATGCAATTCATAATCACAGGGCGGTGTTTTATAACCGGAACACGGTATTCTCCAATATCGGATTTGATACGTTTACCAGTCTGGAATACATGAATAATGTGGCGAAAACACCAAAGAACTGGGCGAAAGATAATGTGCTGACCGGATGTATTATGGATGCGCTGGAATCAACTGATTCACGGGATATGATCTATACCATTTCCGTACAGGGACATGGAAAATATCCGACCGAACAGGTGCTCAAGGATCCGAAGATTCGGGTCCTGAATGCGCCGACAGAAGAACTGAAATGGAAGTGGGAGTACTATGTAAACCAGGTATATGAAATGGATCAGTTCATCAAAGAGCTGACGGACAAGCTGACACAATACGAAGAGCCGGTGATTCTGGTGATGTACGGAGATCACATTCCGGCCATCGAAGTAGAGGAAAAAGATCTTGCAAGCAGAAATCTGTACGGAACGAAGTATGTGATCTGGTCGAACTACGAAATGCCGAAAGATGACGAAGATCTGCACACTTATCAGCTTGTAGCGCATGTAATGGATCAGATCGGCATGGAAGTGGGAACAACCTTTACCTATCAGTTGAATCACAGCAACAGTGAAACGTATCTCAAGGATCTGAAAGCATTAGGATATGATATGCTTTATGGAAAATATTATATATACGGCGGTTCCAACCCGTTTACGCCGAGTGATCTGAAAATGGGAGTGAAAAAAATCAAGATCACTGACGTGGTGAAAATCGGTGAGAAATACTATATCAAGGGAGAAAACTTCAACCAGTACAGTAAAGTGACGCTGGACGGAAAAGAACTGTCTACCATCTATCTGGGTGAAAATGTGCTGGGTCTTCTGGAAGATGTGGACCCGGAGGATGCTTCAAGGATGAAGGTCAGCCAGATCGAAAAAAAGAGCAATGAGATACTGAGTACAACAGAATAAAGACGAAAACAGAAAAAAAGGAGCAGGAATGGAAATCGGACACTTTATCGGAATCATCATCGCCCTGGCAGTACTGATCGGAGTGGGGATGTATTCCGCAAACAGAGTAAAAAACGCAGCAGATTTTGACACAGGAGGGGGACGCGGGTCTGTTTTCATGGTAAGCGGTCTTCTGCTTGGATCACTGATTGGCGGGCAGTGTACTATCGGCACGGCACAGCTTTCATATACGTACGGACTATCCGCAGTATGGTTTACGATGGGCGCAGGACTGGGATCTCTCGTGCTGTGTCTGATTTATGTAGCACCTCTGCGCCGCCGCAGAGATGTGACGCTTCTGGAAGTGATCCGGAAAGAATATGGAGAAACCGCGGAATACCTGGGATCAATCCTCTGCTCAGTGGGGATTTTAGTAAGTATCATATCCAATGTTGTGGCCTCCAGTGCGCTGATGATGGCCCTGACAGGTCTGAACCTTTGGATCTGTGCAGTGCTGTCTGTGCTTCTCATGTGCTGTTATGTTGTATTTGGCGGCGCATGGGGTGCCGAGATGGGGGGAATGGTCAAAGTGATCCTTCTTCTGGCTACCTCGGCGGTCTGTCTGGTACTCTGTTTCGCAAAATCCGGCGGCCCGGTTGCACTGGGAGGCACGCTGGAACTGCATATTTCGGATCTTTTCAGCCGTGGTGCCGGAAAAGATCTGTCGAACTGCATGTCCGCCATTCTGGGTGTACTGTCTACGCAAACGTATGCACAGGCAGTCTGGTCAGCGAAAAATTATCATGTGGCCAAGAAGGCGGCACTGCTGGGTTGCCTGATCTGTATACCGGTAGGATTTGCAGGAATGGTCGTAGGCCTGTATATGAGGAATGTGGGACTGACTGCTCCATCAGAAGCATATCCTTTGTTTCTGATGCAGAATCTTCCGCCTGTGATCGGAGGAATTGGTCTGGGTGCACTGCTGATTACCGTTGTAACTGGAGGCGGCGGTCTGGCGCTGGGTGTGTCTACGATTTTTATTCGTGATATCGCAGGAAGACTTGCTCCGAAAGTAAACCATGGAAATACTCATATCGTGGCAATGCGTCTATGCATCCTGGGAGTACTTTCTTTTGCTGGCCTCGTAGCTGTGATGATTCCAGGCGCACTGATCAATGATCTGGGTTTCCTTTCTATGGGACTGCGGGGAACAGTTGTGTTTATTCCGCTGACGCTGGCGCTGTTCTGCAGAGGAAGATTCCGCCGCGGTCCGGTACTGGCATCTATGGTAGCAGGACCGGCAGTAATGCTGTTCAGTAATCTAGTTTGGTCTCCGGTTGACCCGCTGCTGGGAAGCGTAGCGGTGTGCCTTTTTATCTGTATGTTTGGATATAAAAGCAGGGAGGTAGATCGGTTATGAAAAACCTGGAAACAGAGCGACTGCTTCTGAATCGCTGGACCCTTTCAGAAGAGGATATTGATGGACTGTATGCTTATGCGAAGGATCCTGATGTAGGACCGAACGCCGGCTGGAAACCTCATGAAAGCCGGGAGGAGTCCCGAAAGATTATTGAGGATCTGTTCCTGCCGAATGTGGTGTGGGCGATTCGGGAAAAAGAAACAGGACAAGTGATTGGAAGCATTGGCCTGGAGCCGGACCGGCGCAGAGAAAATGTGAAAAGCATGGAAATCGGATATTCCCTTGCAAAGGACAGATGGGGAAATGGGTACATGACAGAGGCCGCCCGTGCGGTGATTGATTACGCATTCCGTGAGCTGGGCCTGGAAGTTGTAGCGATCTGTACAGGACCGGAAAATCGCAGGTCGCAGCGTGTGATTGAAAAATGCGGTTTTCATTATGAAGGCCGGCAGAGGAAGGGCTACCATATTTACAATGGAAGTGACAGAGACAATCTGATGTATTCCATGATCAGAGAGGAATGGGAAGAAAATGAGAAGCGTTAAACACTTTTTTTTCCGCCTGTTTGTCACTTTGCTGATCCTGGGGATTCTGGCCTCTCTAGTTGTTTTTAGCGTAAGCAGCAGTGTAAAAAACAGGACAGAGGATTCTGTCGTTTATGTCGTTACTGGTGAAGTGGAGATCAATCCCGTCAGTCAGGATTCTCTGCGCGATTTCCATGCAGACTGCATTCTCGTGCTGGGAGCAGGGATTGAAGACAAGGAGACACCGACGCCTATGCTGAAAGACCGGCTTGATGTGGGAATAGAACTGTACCGGGAAGGTATCGCACCGAAAATTCTTCTGAGCGGAGATAATGGTCAGGTAGAGCATAATGAGATTCATGTTATGCTGAATTATGTCCGGGATGCCGACGTGCCGGAAGAGGATATTTTCTGTGACCATGCAGGGTTCAGCACTTATGATTCCATGTATCGGGCGGGAAGCATATTTGGTGCAAACAAGGTGATCGTTGTAACACAGAAGTATCACGAATACAGAGCCCTGTACATCGGAAAGAAGCTGGGCCTTGACGTAATTGGGGTTGCATCGGATCAGAGAAGCTATTTCGGGGATACATACCGGGAACTGAGAGAGATGCTTGCCAGGTTCAAGGATGTGTTCAAAGCCACGTTCCGGAGCAGGCCGACTCTGGAAGGTGATACGATTCCGATCAGCGGCAGCGGCGTAACAAGCCATGGAGAATAAATGGAGAATAAATAAAATAGAATAAATAAAGACCGGGAACAGGAAAAAGCGGGAGGAAATATTTTGCGGGAAACGCATAGTATGTAGAGGGCAGGAATGCCCTCTATTTTTCTGCGCAGGAGGAGTTGAAGATGATTTATCTTGATAATGGCGCCACATCATTTCCTAAGCCGAAAGGCATGATCGCTGCCATGGAAGAATGCATGATGTATTACTGCGGCAATCCCGGCCGTTCCGGTCACAGAATGTCAATGAAAACAGGGGAGGCAGTCTATCATGCAAGGCGGGAGGTTGCTGAAATATTTCACATTCAGGACGGATCCCGCGTGCTGTTCACGAAAAACACTACGGAAGCGCTGAACATGGCAATTCGCGGCATATTGCGGGAAGGAGACCATGTGATTACCACATCCATGGAGCATAATTCTGTGCTTCGGCCGCTGAAATCACTGGAACGGAAAGGGATTACGCAGTCCGTGCTGCAGGCTGACAGGAATGGATTTCTTGCCGCAGAGCAGATAGAAAGTGCACTTCGGCCGAATACGAGGCTGGTTGCCATCACTGCAGCTTCGAATGTAACAGGAACCAAAATGCCGCTGAAAGAAATCGGACGAATCTGCCATAGACATGGTGTGCTCTTTCTGATCGATGCAGCGCAGGCAGCAGGAAGTATGGATCTGGATGTCAGTGCACTGCATGCAAGTATGATGGCATTTCCCGGCCACAAAGGTCTTCTGGGCCCCCTTGGTACAGGAGGGCTATATGTACAGGAGGACATTGCGCTGCAGCCGCTTTTGCAGGGTGGAACAGGAACGGAATCCAAAAGCCGAATGCAGCCGGGAGACTATCCGGAGGGCTTTGAGGCCGGAACCATAAATGCACCGGCGATTATCGGTCTGGGATATGCGGCATCTTTTGTAGGCAGGATCGGACCGGAAGTGATCGGCAGCTATGAAGAAGAACTGATCTGCTGCCTGGAAGATAAACTTGTGGAGATGCCGTTTGTTCAGCTGTATGGCCCGCCGCCGCAGAAAAAAACGGGAATCACGCTGCTGAATCTGAAAGGATATCGGCCGGAAGAACTGACAGAGATTCTCAGCAGCCGATACGGGATCTGTGTGCGGGGCGGGTTTCACTGTGCAGGCCTTGCACATAAAACGATTGGCACATGGAATCGCGGTGCAGTGCGGATTAGTGTGGGCCCGTACAATACGGCAGCAGACATGGAGGCGCTGGCGGATGCAATATGGGAGCTGGGGAAGAACGAAAAATGACCTGAGCTGCAGCGTAATCAGCATGCTTCCTAAGACTTGTCCCGGGAACCGGTTCGGAATATCTGATAAAATGAAAGAGGACGAGCAGTGGTCTAATACGCTTCATGTCGGCAGAAATGCCAAAGTATAAGAAAAAAATCACAAACTCCTCAAACGGCTATGTTATAATAAAAGAAAAAAAGCGATGAGGAGAGACGATTCCTATGAAGAAGAATGCCATGAAAAAAGCAGCAGCAGTATTGCTGATCCTTTTAATGACCTTTGCTGCATTCGGCTGCGGCAGCAAAGGAGATGAGGAACCGCCACAGGATACGGACAGCAATACAGCCGTGACGGATACAGAAGATGAGGGCGAGGAAGCATCAGATGGGGAAGAAACTATAGAAGAGGGCACCTACGATGAAGCTGTGAAAGACGATGCCAGCGACATCGATGCCGGCAGCTACAGCGCTGAAGATATGCAGGCCAGTTTTGATTTCGGCTTTTCAGTCAGCAGGAACTTCGGCATGTCTGCTGTGCTGGAGAAGATGAGTTATAAAAATCTGGAGAATCTGACAGGAGATCTGGAAGAGAGAATGAATACGGGAATTAAATCCTCACTGGGAGGAAGTTATGACGTATTCAGCAGTTATGAACCGGAAGAGGAGGATGATATGGATGATCTGGTTCTGGCAGCAGCCATGGAAGGCGGGGAGATGGAGTCCCGCTATTTCGAGGGCGGCGTGTATCACCTGCAATCTACAGGAAAATATTATCAGTATCTGCGGTTCTACACCGAAAACTTTACAAAGGTAGACGGAGAAAGCCTGCAGTCTGTTCAAAGCGCGGTGAAAAAGGCCATGGGCATCACTCTTTCCGAAAGCCGTCTGAAGAAAGCTGCGGAAATCGCTTTTGAAAATGCAAAGAAAACACAGGATGAATATCTGCTGCTGGAGCAGAAATCCATCCAGGGAGACGGATATACAGAAAAAGTGACGGTTGCGCTGCAGGGCACCACCAGTGAAGAGAACGAAAGCTGTTATTACCTCTGCGCAGAGCGGGAACGGTGCTATCAATAGTGAAAAAAAATGAAAAGAACAGGAAAGCGGCAGGAAACTCCTACCGCTTTTTTTGTGCTTCAATTTTTTCGGCCAGATCGTTTAGATAGACCCACCGATCCATCTTTTCGTCAAGGGAAACAGAAAGGCTCTCTTGGCGGGAAGTCAGCTCCTGCAGTCTGCAGTAATCGCTGCCGGCCTGACTGATCTGACGGTCCAGTTCTGCCAGCTCCTCTTCCAGCGCTGCAATGTCATCGTCGATGGTTTCGAATTCACGCTGCTCTTTAAAAGTAAACTTCAGTTTTTTCTTCGAAACATCTCCTGTTTCGGATGATCTGCGCGAGCTGCTTTCTTTTTTTCCGGCAGATTTGTCCGGCGCTTCAGATGGCGGACAGATGTTCCGACGCTTTACCCAGTCTGTATAACCTCCGGGATAATGGGAAATATGCCCGTTTCCCTCATAGACAAAGGTACGGACTGCGATACGGTCTATGAAATGACGGTCATGGGATACCGC
The DNA here is from genome assembly GCA_022770665.1 of Bacillota bacterium. Classification (GTDB taxonomy): domain Bacteria; phylum Bacillota; class Clostridia; order Peptostreptococcales; family Anaerovoracaceae; genus RGIG7179. The sequence goes on along the minus strand of JALEHL010000100.1, from coordinate 6,748 downwards.
GATCACAGCACCTTGAAAAGAATCCAGATAATCTTCCAGAACACACAGCGTGTCGATATCAAGATCATTGGTCGGTTCGTCCAGAAGCAGCACATTCGGTGCGCTCATCAGAATCCCGAGAAGATAGAGTCTGCGCTGCTCGCCGCCAGAGAGACGTCCGACCGGAATGGAGTGCATATGAGGAGGAAAGAGAAACCGTTCCAGCATCTGAGATGCACTGACATAACCGTCCTCTGTCTTTACATTGTGCGCAATGTCACAGATATATTCAATAACGCGGCGGGATTTATCCATATGTTCATTTTCCTGGGAGAAATAACCGATCTTCACCGTCTCGCCGATTTCTACAGTACCGCTGTCCGGCCCCAGCTCCCCGCAGATTATTTTCAGCAGGGTAGACTTTCCGCTGCCGTTTTCTCCGATGATACCGATCCTGTCGTTTCGAAGTACGGTATAGGTAAAATCGGAGATCACAGGAACGCTGTCAAACGATTTCGAAATGTGATTCAGCTCAATAATCTTTCTTCCGAGACGTGAAGAGACCGATTTCATTTCCAGTGCGGAATCCGACACGATGAGCTTGCTGCCTTCCAGCTGATGGAAGCGGTCGATTCGGCCTTTGGCTTTGGTGGTCCTGGCCTGTGCACCCCGGCGCATCCACTCCAGTTCCCTGCGGTACAGCGTCCGGCGTTTCCGTTCGGAAGCGAGAGCCATTTCTTCACGAGATGCCCGGTTTTCCAGATAGATTTCATAGTTGCCTTCATGGCGGTACAGCTTGCCGTTTGTGAGTTCCAGAATCACATTGGTGACCCGGTCGAGAAAATAGCGGTCATGGGTCACCATAAAGATTGCGCCGCGGAACTTTTTCAGATAATTTTCGAGCCATTCCACAGTGGCGCTGTCAATATGGTTCGTCGGTTCGTCCAGAATCAGAATATCGCAGGGGTTGGTAAAAATACCGGCCATGGCGACTCGCTTCCGCTCGCCGCCGGACAGAAGGCCCATTTGCTGATCAAATTGTGTAATACCCAGCTGGTTCAGCATGGACTTGCATTTATAATCCCCCTCGGAGAGCGTTTCCGGTGTCAGATAGCTGACGGCCTGTTCCAGCACAGTAGCCTGCGGATCGAAGGAAGGGGCCTGTGGAAGATAGCCGATGCGCACACCGCTAGTCAGAACGATTCTTCCGGAATCCGGTTCTTCGATGCCTGCAGTGATCCGAAGAAGTGTAGACTTTCCTGTGCCGTTAACCCCGATCAGACCGATCTTATCGCCTTCGTTCACAGAAAAAGAAAGGTGGGAAAGCAGAGGAGATGCTGTATACGATTTTGAAATATCCGAAGCGTTGAGTAAAATCAAAAAAATCCTCCCAGAAGATTCAGCCGCCCGGAACAGAAAACATAAACAGCCCGGGCACGAAATGAAAAAATCCGGATGGAACCGGATTCACGAAAATGGTATCCCCGGCCGGAATCGAACCGGCAACTATGCTTTAGGAGAGCACTGTTATATCCATTTAACTACGGAGACATATCATAAGAGATATTTTAGCACAAAGCAGAAAAAATAGCAATGAATTTTAGCGGATCAAATTCTTTTTTGAAGTACCTCCTTTGTATATTGTATTTTCGATGGAAATGTAGTAAAATGTAGATATGCTTTGTTAAATATATATCAAACTTGCGGATGTTTTGTTCGCAGGATGAGTGATGTATGTGATGTATGAAGAAAGAAAGAAAAGGGTGAAGTAAGATGTATAAGGTATCAGAACTGCAGGCGGAGTATCGGAAAAAGCTGATCACCGCCGATGAGGCAGCAGCGAAGGTAAAAAACGGAGACCGGCTTCATTTCGGACTGGGATGCGGTTCTATCGTAGATATTGACCGTGCAATCGCCAGGCGGGCGAAGGATCTGAGAAATGTAGAAGTTATCAGCACTGTTTCAATTCGAGAAAAACCATTTGAAACGTATCTTGCGACAGAAAGTAATGAGCAGGTCCGTTTCGCATCGGCTCATTTCAGTGCCTTTGACCGCAAAATGTCGGACGATGGACGCTGCTGGTATATTCCGATGATGTTTAATGAATTACCGTTCCTCTGGGTTAATAACGACTGTGAAATCGATATCGCAATGTTTCAGGTAGCACCTATGGACGAGCATGGAAATTTCAACTTAGGTCCGCAGGTTGCAGATATGTGGGGCGTAATTAAATCGGCGAAAATGATCATCGTGGAAGTCAATGAGAATATGCCGATTGCCCATGGATATCAGACCCAGCTGAATCTCTACGGAATCGATTATGTGGTGGAAGGCAGCAATACGCCGCTGACAGAGCTTACGGCCAAAGAACCGACAGAAATTGACCGGAAGATCGCATCGTATATTGTTCCGAGGATCAAAAGCCACAGCACGCTCCAGCTGGGTATCGGAAGTCTGCCGCTGTGCATCGGCTCCATGCTTGCAGAATCCGATCAGAGGAATATCAATGCGCACACAGAGATGCTAACCGATGCTTACGTGGACCTGTTTGAAGCCGGAAAACTCACAGGCAATAAGCCGATCGACAAGGGAAAAGCTGTGTATACTTTTGCCGGCGGCACGAAACGGCTGTATGATTTTATTGACGACAATCCGATCTGCTGCAGCGCACCAGTTGATTATGTCAATAATATTGCGACAATTGCACAGATTGATAATTTCGTGTCGGTAAACAGCTGTATCCAGGTGGATCTTTACGGACAAGTCTGCTCAGAGACAGCCGGCCATCGTCAGATCAGCGGTACCGGCGGGCAGCTTGATTTCGTTCTGGGTGCATATCAGTCTGTAGGCGGTCAGAGTTTTCTGTGCACACCTTCCACCAGAACACTGCCGGATGGAACGGTAGAATCGCTGATATCGCCTCTTCTTCCGCAGGGAGCGATCGTAACGACGCCTCGGATGGCGACCAACTTTATTGTCACTGAGTATGGTGCAGCCGATCTGAAAGGGAAAACCACCTGGGAAAGGGCAGAACTTCTGATCAATATAGCGCATCCGGATTTCCGGGATGAATTAATCCGCGAAGCAGAGAAAATGGGAATCTGGAAAAACAGCAGCAAACTGCTGTAAGAGAATAGAAAAAACAGGCCCGGAATCCAGTGATATCCAGGCCTGTTCTGTATCTCAGAAATATCGTTTCAAAAATAATGTTTAATCGTCCCATTCATCATCATGGTCGTCATCGTGATCCTCATCGTGATCATCCCAGTCATCGTCCTCCATCGGTTCACTGTCATATTCACGGATCTTTCCGGAAGTCGCATCGATTTCGTATTCATATTCGACACCTCCGGCATAGAATTCAATCTCATAGTCATAATGCCCGTCATTTCTGTCCAGCTTAGCCTTGGTGAAGGTCGCTGCGGAAGCTTTGACACCGGCATGATTTAAAGCAATGGATTTTGCCTTATCCACGCCGATATAACTGGAAGATGGATGACCGGATGCGGAAGAAGCAGTGGAAGAAGAAGCAGCGGAGGATGGGCCCTGACCAGAAGCAGATGGTGCTGATTGTGTTCCGGAAGCATTCTCTGCGGAATCCACCGTTTCTTTGCTGAAAGCAAGGATGGAGCCGGTGGCAGCATCCACCTCATAATCGTATTCTGTGGATCCCTTTACAAATTCAAATTCATACACGAGACGTCCGTCATCGGAATCTTTCTTGCTCTTGGTGAAGGTGACGTCTTTTTCTGCTACACCCGCATGGCTCAGTGCAGCGGCCTTCGCTTTCTCCAGGCCGATATCTCTGGCTTCCTCTGCTGTCACGATTTTCCCGTCCGGCGTTTCGATTTCCGATTCCAGGATCGTTCCGTCAGCTGCCTTGATGGTGTACTCGTATTCAAATCCGTTGGCTTCGAAATATACATCGTAGACCTCCAGGCCGTCCTCCTGATCGAAGCTACCCTTGAGGTTCTGAACCTGGTCCTGCTTCAGCCCTGCGTCGGCCAGGGCCACGGCGATGCTCTTTTCCAGACCGACTCCCCGGCTCTGGCTGTTTGCTGCACCTGCGGCGGTCGTGGCCAGGTAGATGCAGCCGATGATCACAACGGCTGCGATGACAGCCGCGGCGATTTTCCTTTTCGGTGTGTTTAAAATGTTTTTCATATTTCTAAATCCCCTTTCTTTTGTATGTGAGTTTATGGCCTAAGTATAGTCTGTCAAGATGAAAGGAAGATTAGAACTTGTAATTTTTTTATTTTTCGCAAAATATTTTCGCACGGCTTTTTCTAAAGAATGACGCCGCCGCCCAGTACCACATCTCCATCGTAGAGAACGGCAGCCTGACCGGGTGTTACGGCGCGCTGCGGCAGGTCGAAGGAAAGGTGCACCGTTCCGTTTTCAGACACAGAAACTGTGACAGGTGCCTCGGGATGGCGGTAACGCAGCTTTGCTTTGCATCGGAAGGAGGATGCCGGAGGATCCCCGGCGATCCAGTGAAACCTGTCCACGTCCACCTCCGTGCGGAAAAGTGCAGAATCCGGACCGAGCACAACCTGATTCGTTTCCGGCAGAATGCGGCAGACATAAAGCGGCTGCGGTGCGGAAATGCTCAGACCCTTTCGCTGACCGATGGTGTAATGGATAATGCCGCGATGCTGTCCCAGAACATGGCCATCCAAATCAATGAAATCCCCCGGCTGTGACTTTTTTCCCGTATGAAGCTCAATGACGGAGGCATAGTCGCCGTCCGGAACAAAGCAGATATCCTGACTGTCAGGCTTATCCGCATTAATGAACCCGCAGGCCTGTGCGATACGTCTGGTCTCTGCCTTTCGAAGACTTCCCAGCGGAAATAGCGTATGGGCCAGCTGGTTCTGAGTCATGTCATAGAGCACATAGCTCTGGTCCTTGGTCTCGTCCAGCGCTTTTTTCAAAATATATTTTCCGCCTTCTTTTTCAATCCGGGCGTAGTGACCGGTGACCACATAGTCGCAATCCAGGATCTGCGCCCGCTCAAAAAGCTTGGCGAATTTCAGATACCGGTTACAGTCGATGCAGGGATTGGGCGTAATTCCACGCAGATAGCTGTCCACAAACTTGTCGATAACCTTTGTCTTGAAATCACGGGTAAAATTAAATACATAATACGGAATTCCCAGCTTGTATGCCACACTGCGTGCATCCTCCACATCATCCAGAGAACAGCAGGTGTGAGAACGGGGAATCCCGGCATCCTCATTGTGGTAAAACTTCATGGTGCAGCCGATACAGGTATAACCCTGGTCCACCATCAGCTTTGCCGCCACGCTGGAATCGACCCCGCCGCTCATTGCAATTAATGCTTTCATGTTTTGCGATCCTTTCCTGATAGATAAATGTTATTTTGCCTGTTTTTTCAGCCGTTTATCCGAAGATACGGCCAGATGGGTGCCGACAGACTGGAACAGCTGGACCAGTACGATCAGAAGAATCACCGCCAGCAGCATAACCAGATACTGGTATCGATAATAGCCATAGTTGATGGCGATTTTACCCAGTCCGCCTCCGCCGATGATTCCGCTCATGGCAGAGTATCCCAGGATGGTGGTAATGGCGATGGTGGCATTGGACAGCAGAGACGGAACGCTTTCGGGGAGAAGTACCTTCTGCACAATCTGCAGAGGAGACGCACCCATACTCTGCGCCATTTCGATGAGATTGGGATTAACCTCCCGCAGACTGCTTTCCGCCAGCCTCGCTACAAACGGGAACGACGCAATGACCAGAGGTACGATGGAAGCGGTAGTTCCTACGACGGTACCCGCCAGAAGCCGGGTCAAAGGAAAGACCAGGATCATCAGAATCAGAAACGGTATGGAACGAAGCAGATTGATCACCGTATTGATCAGTTTCATCAGCCACCCCGGCAGGGGCCGGATGCCGCCTGCATCTCCGGTGACAAGAAGAACACCCAGAGGCAGGCCCAGAAGGAAGGCGAATGCGGTGGCAAGCACCGTGACGTATACGGTTTCCCGGAGTGCCAGAGGAAACTGGCTCCGGACGATTTCCCACGCGGCTGTCAGCGTTTCGGGATTGAAAAGCTTTTCAAACATTGGGCTGCACCTCTTCCGAAAGCGAAAAGACCAGCTGCTTTGCCGCCTGAGACTGCGGATTGATGAATACATCAGAAACGGTGCCCTGCTCTGCCACACGGCCATGTTCCAGGATGGCCACGTGGCGGCAGATCCTCTGAACTACGCTCATCTGGTGGGTAATGATAACCACGGTGATCCCCAGACGCTGATTGATATCCTGAATCAGATCAAGGATGGAGAGGGTGGTGGCAGGATCCAGGGCACTGGTCGCTTCATCGCAGAGAAGCACCCTGGGCGTGGTGGCCAGGGCCCTGGCAATGGCGACTCTCTGCTGCTGCCCGCCGGAAAGCTGAGCGGGATAAGCAAGGGCCTTGTCCTGCAGTCCCACCAGCCGGAGAAGCTCCATGGCTTTTTCTCTGGCCTCTGCCCGTTTCACACCGGCAAGATCCAGGGGAAAACAGACATTTTTCAGACAGTTTCTCTGCATGAGCAGATTGAAGTTCTGAAAAATCATGGTGATTTCCTGTCGCTTTTTCCGAAGCTCTGACTCGGAAAGTCGGCTCAGGTCACAGCCGTCAATTTCAATGGTTCCGGCGCTTGGACGTTCCAGCATATTGATACATCGAACCAGGGTACTTTTCCCGGCGCCGCTCATGCCGATAATACCGAAAATATCCCCATCTTCAATCGAAAGG
>JALEHL010000096.1 GCA_022770665.1 Bacillota bacterium | reverse complement strand
AAAAATATAGTATAGTAATCATGAACAGATCGCAAGTCCGGCCGCAAGGCCGGATGATCAAACCGCAAAGATAAAAACGCAACGTGCATCTGGCAGCTTCCGGATGTGCCAGAGCCGGTAGGTAGCCCGGCCGTCCCGCCTCCGCAGGCGGGGTAAGTAACCTGCCCCTCCCGGGTTGTCCGTTCTTTGTGCATAACAGAAAAAGGAGGGGTTTCGTTATGGACAAGATAACAGGGAAACTGACGGTGTTTTTCGAGGAGCCGTTCTGGGTCGGCGTATTTGAGCGGACAGAGAACGGGAAACTGTCCGTATGCAAAGTCACGTTTGGTGCGGAACCGAGAGACTACGACGTGATGGATTTTGTTCAGAAAAATTACTTCAGCCTGCAATTCAGTCCGGCTGTAAAAGCAGATGCAATAAAAGAGCATACCAATCCCAAACGGGCGCAGCGGGAAGCCCGCAGGCAGACCAACGAGACCGGCATCGGGACCAAAGCGCAGCAGGCACTGCAGCTGCAGCGGGAAGAAATGAAAACGGAACGCAAAACGCAGAGCAAGGCACAGCGCGAATCGGAGAAGGAGCGGAAGTTTGCACTGAAACAGCAGAAACGAAAAGAAAAGCACAGGGGCAGATGATGCCCCTTGTGTTTTATCCGGAGAAAGGATGGCCCAATCTTCATTTCTGACACAATTATCTTTATTTCAGGCCTATCCGGAAGGCAGCACTTCGTGTATGATATAGGAAAAAGGGAGAGAAAATAAAATGCTTCGAATGGAAATTGCACTGTTTCTGGTGCTGGCGTTCATTGCCGTCTTCTATTATTCTGCCGGGCGCAGGCATACGCCGCTGCATCGGACCTTTTCTCTGCTGCTGGCAGTGCTTCTGGTGCATCTGGTACTCGACGGGGCAACGGTCTACACGGTAAATCATCTGGAGACGGTGCCGCTGCTGCTGAACCATATTCTGCACCGGCTCTTCATCGGAACCCTGGTGCTTGCGGTATTTCTGTTTTATCAGTACATTGCCATTCTGGTGGAAGAAGAAACGGGAAAGCCGCGGCGGCTTGACATGGCAGCCCGGATTTTGCTCGGTGTGTCGGAACTGGGGATTCTGGTGCTTCCCATTCATTTCGCCATTACGGGGCAGGGCAACTATTCTGACGGAATTCAGGTCAGCGTCTGCTATCTCAGCATCGCGATCTATCTGGTGTTCTGTGTGATTCTGCTGGCCGGAAGCTGGAGCGCGCTGGACCGGAAAAAGAAGATTGCTATCAGTGCGGCACTGGCGATTCATCTGAGTGTATCGCTGCTGCAGGCCTTCCATCCGACCTGGCTGATCAGCGGAATGGGCCTGACCCTCATGACCCTGTCCTTTTATCTGACGCTGGAAAATCCGGAGATCCTTCGAGGCGAGCTGGTGGAGCAGAAGATGTCCATGCTCTATCTGAAAAGCCAGGTAAATCCGCATTTCCTGTATAATACGCTGGACACCATCCGGATTCAGGCCCAGCTCAACGATGACAAGCCGGTGGCAGACCTGCTGATGCGGCTGGTGGACTTTTTCCGCCTCAGCGTGAAGGTGGACCGGCAGATGGTGGCGCTGGATGACGAGCTGGAGCTGCTGGAGGCGTATATGGAGCTGATGTGCTACCGGTATCCGCAGCTGACCTGTACGTATGACATTGATCCCGATCTTGGAGGCGTGCTGGTTCCCAATTTCATTCTGCAGCCCATCGTGGAGAACAGCCTGCTGCACGGCCTGAAAAACAAGGGGTATCGGGGCGAGGTCCGGATTTCTGCTTTCCGGACAAAATCCGCTGTGCAGGGCGATTGTCTGGAGATCCGGGTCATGGACACGGGCAGCGGGTTTACAGAAGGGAAAAAAGAGCAGGTGGAAGAACTGCTGCAACATTACGATAAGAAGGCACCGAAGCTGGAGGGGAACAGCATCGGGATCCTCAATGTGCAGAAACGGATCAAGCTGCTCTGCGGCAGAGGGTACGGACTCTGGTATACGGAGAATCCGTCAGGTGGCCTGACGGCACATATGCTGCTTCCGATGGGAGATGAGAACATGGCGGTACGAAACGGAGAAAGCGAGGGAGAAAACGTCATATGAAAAAACTGCGTGTTTTGCTGGTAGACGATGAAATCATGATCCGGGAAGGTTTCAAGCGTCTGTTTGACTGGGAAGCCCACGGCTGTGAAGTGGTGGGCGAGGCGGCTGATGGCATGGAAGCCTTGGCACAGATCGACGCACTGAAGCCGGATATCGTGATCATGGACATCAATATTCCCATTATGAACGGTCTGAAGGTGATCCAGGTGAGCCGGATGAAGCATCCGCAGATCGCTTATGTCATTGTGTCCGGCTATGAGGACTTCTCTTATTGTCAGCAGGCACTCCGTCTGCAGATCACCGACTATATTCTGAAGCCGGTGGATTATGAGGAATTCGGCATCTGCATCGATAAGCTGAAGATTGCGCTGTATGAACAGCGTGTGGCTGCGGAGGAAACGATGAATGCAGGAAGCGACCGGAAAGAGGATAACCCTGCTCATGAGGAACGGGTGATTACAGGGATCACCCGGTATCTGCAGGAACATCTGGCGGAGGATGTGAGCCTTTCTGTGCTGGCTGAGGAATTCCACCTGAATCCCCAGTATATCAGCCAGCTGTTTAAGAATGAGATCGGCGTGGGATTCCTGGCCTATCTGACCAACATCCGTATGGAGAAGGCGAAAAAGCTGCTGCTGTCCACTTCTCTTTCCATTGGAGAAATCTCGGAAAAATCCGGATACGGAGATTACCGGGTCTTCACGAAGGCTTTCAAGAAGTCTGAAGGTATCACACCGTCCCAGTTCCGAAGGGGATTCCTGGAGGAACCTGGAACCATCGAGAGAAAAATATGAAAAGGATTACTGTGATATGAAATACGATTATCTGATAAAAAATGCGAAGATCATCGATGGAACCGGTGCTCCCTGGTGTAT
>JALEHL010000084.1 GCA_022770665.1 Bacillota bacterium | reverse complement strand
TCCGATACGGAATCCCCTCCTGCAGGAAGCGGTAGATCAGGGGCACCGCGCTGTCGTTATTCCGATACAGGATCGCTGTTTCCATCGTTCTGCCCGTTGTCCCGCTGTTCCGCACCATGGCCGCAATCTCCTGATACTGGTTTTTTCGGTCCAGCAGCAGGCAGCGCACCGGCTTCCCCTCTGTGCGCTCCGTGACCATGTGCTTTTCCCGCCGCTTCCCGTTGCGGGCGATAAAGGCATCGGCCAGTAGGACGATCTGCGGCGTCGACCGGAAATTCTGCTCCAGAAACAGCACCCTTCCATCGGGCCAGGTCTTTTCAAACTCCATCAGTGCCTGCGGACAGGCCGCCCGAAACCCGTAGATGCTCTGGTCCTCGTCACCCACCATGAAAATGTGCCGGTCCCGGGACGCCAGCAACCGGACGATGTCATGCTGAATGGCCGACGTGTCCTGGGCCTCATCCAGACAGATGTACGGAAACCGGTCCTGACAGTATTTCAGAATCTCCGGGTATCTTCGCAAAATCCGCCGTGCGTACACCAGCTGGTCGTCGAAGTCCATCTGCCGCCGCTCTTTCATGGTTTCTACATACGTATCGTATAACGCCTTTACACGGTAATCTCCATATTCTAACCCTTCGATGGCTTCCGGAGAGAGCATGCTGTTTTTGATCCAGGTCAGAATCTGCTGCATGTTTTTCAGATCCCCGTCTGCCGGATACTCCTCCTGTACCTGCAGATAGACCTCCCGCAAAACCTCATGGTTGTCCTCCAGCAGCTGGAATCCCTGGCTGCCGTTTCTCCGATTGTAGAAATATATGATCCACTGACAGAGGGCATTGATGGTCTGAAACTTCACCTTCTCCGCCTTCTCCTCGCCGAAAAGCTGCGAAAAGCGCCGGTGCATGTCCCGGCTGGCCGCCACGGTGTAGGTCAGCGTCAGAATCCGTTCCGGCGGAATGCCGCAGACCTCCGTCAGATATGCCGCCCGGCTTACCAGGGTCGTGGTCTTACCGCTGCCGGGCACTGCCAGAAGCAGCACCGGCCGGTCCACCGCACAGACTGCCTCCCGCTGCTGCGCCGTCAGGTTCAGATGATAGGTTTCAAAGAAAGTGTCTCGATCCATAAAATTCCCCTTCACAAAAAAACAACCGCCTCCGCAATACGGCTTTCTTCCAGTATATCGCGGAAACGGTTTTTTCTCAAGATTGTATTTTACTGTGTCAGGACCTTCCTCGCAAAACCCACCGTCACTGGCGTATGCTACAGCCCGTTCCGGTACATTTCGTTCATTACCGCCTGGGCATGCTCCATCTCTTTTTTCCGGATGATGGCATCCCTGTCGCTGAGAATCGCAAACATCTCATCCACCAGATCCTCAATCCGCGGCTCACTGACCCGGTACAGATAACCCAACATCCGTGTCGCCGTATAATCCGTATTCATATTTCTATAGGCCACCTCCGCACAAAATTTCTTCGGATAGCCCCTGTCCAGCAAAATCTGGTATAATTCATCCGTCCGCTCGGATGCCATAACGCCTCACCTCTTCATTTCTCCATAATCTCTCCATAACCGCTATATCTGCAAATTTTCTGCGTACTGAAATGAGATAACCTCTCTTAAGCCCGTCTTTAAATAAGCCTGTTCCTGATGCATAAAAGCAATGATTTCATTTTTCGTCATTTTTCCGAGTTTCTGAATGACAATGTCAAGAATCTGTTTATCCTCTTCAGAAAGTGCAGGGAAGGATACTTCGTTCTTCAGAGAAAAATAATATGCATTGGTTTCTCCCATATCCACTTCTTCACACGGAACATCCTTCAAATCAATGATAGAATTATGTCCGACCGGTACCGCTCCCATTGGCAGCGCCTGATAAACCAATCCGGTTATCGCATGACCCCTCATCTTATACGACAAGGCATCCGCATACCACATCAGTTTCATCAGTTTGACCTTGTAAAGACTTGTAATCTTCGCAGATGAAGCAAAATATCGAATCATGTCAACTGTCTTATCCAGGGAAAGTTCCGTGTTTCCATGAAAGAGACGATTTCCGTGAAATCTTGCATAACTGGCTTCGATGGCCTTTCTCAGGTAATAATCCTGATCTTCCTCATACAGCAGGGTTGCAGCCTCCAAATACTTCCGGTACGATGCCTCCGATAAGTTTTCCTTTGCGCCATTCAGCAAGGATATAAACCATTCCGGATCCTGATCAATCTTTTTTAATATGGTATCGTGTGCCTTATCCTGCACCTGATGGCTCTCATATCTGGTAATTGTTTTTTCTCCCCAGCCGAGAAGCTTGCAGAGATCACTCTGGCTGATTCGGTACTTCGCTCGAATACCGCTTATCTCCATCGATGTCAAAAGGCCCTCTGCCTTTCTGTATGCATCTTTCATACGCACATCATTCTCCTGCATCTGCTGCTCGTCCATGTAGAATTCTTCCGCAATATCACAGTAGAAATAGGATGCTTCATAAGATACTTTCACATTCTTAAATGTTGCCTGCTCCTTTATCAGAACGGTCTTCACTTCATGCTCCTCCATGCAGCACGTGCATAAGCGTTTTTCGCAATTCACAATTTTCATATTCATGAAAGCACCTCTATCTTTCATCTGCCAAATCCACGCCCTCCACGTTAGTATCAATTGATACCTATATGATATATTCAAATTGCGCCTTTGTCAATCATAATATACACCGTGTTGCATCCGATTTTCACAGCATCCGTTTCGTGAATGAGCTTCAGCATATTACAGAATCCACTGTTTCGGCATTTATCTGCGCAGGCTTGACTTTTTATATAACATCTGATATATTTCATATCGAGTATAATGTTATATCCGCATAAGGAGGCTTTGCATGCACGACCTTATCAAAAAAATCCGCACACATCTGAATCTGAGTCAGGCTGAATTCGCCGAGCAGCTGAATGTATCCTTTGCCACAGTCAATCGCTGGGAAAACGGCCGCGCACTCCCAAACAAGCTGGCACAGTCCAGACTTTACAGATTTTGTCGGGAGAAGAAGGTTCCGGTTTACGAAATGACGCTGCAACGAATCGAAGAAACAGTGCAGGGAATCCAGCTGCCGGAAAACCGCGTTCTGCTTTTTCACGGTTCCAAGTCCGGAATTGATGGTCCAATCGAACCGAAAAGCCGGAAATATTGCGACTTCGGTCGAGGTTTCTATATGGGTACCGATTCCCGGCAGGCCCTTACACTGGTCTGCGACTTTGAAGACGCCAGATTCTATATTCTTTCCATGGATCTGCAGGGTCTGGATGTGCTTACGGTCCCTGCCAATATGGACTGGGCCATGCTGGTCGCCTATCATCGCGGAAGAATGGAACCTGCTCAGGGAACGCCGCTTCACGAAAAGTACCGCAGCATGATGCGTGGAAAGGATCTGGTGATTGGCAGCATCGCAGATGACCGCATGTTTTATGTCATTGACAACTTCTTTCTCGGGAATATTACAGATGCGGCGCTGGTCGGCAGTCTATCAGCGCTGCAGCTTGGGAAACAGTATGTGGCCATATCGCAGAAGGCCTGTGATGCGGTGTGCATTGAAAAAGAAGTGCCGCTGTCCTATTTGGAACGGCAGTTCATCAAAGACGCCGCCGAGCAAAATCGAAATGCCGGAATTGCGCTGGCGAAAGAAACCTGCAAAAAATACCGCCGCGAGGGGCTCTATTTCGATGAAATTCTCCAATCGGCAAAATCCGGAGGTCAGG
>JALEHL010000073.1 GCA_022770665.1 Bacillota bacterium | reverse complement strand
CAGGTGCTCACGCATGGCCCGCTCCGCATTCACCATGCGTCCCCGTGACTGGTAGATCAGGTCTTCTTCATAGGTCTCCCCGCAAAATATGCACGTGCAGGTTCCTTCTTCTGCCGAACGGATGTATCCGTCGGTCAGTTCTTTCAGCGTCAGTTCCTTGAATTCCATATGCATTCTGCCTCCCTTCGGCATGCTGTCAGTAGACGCTTGCTTATTATTAAACATTATTTAGATTCGTTTGTTGTTAGCTAAACAATATCACAATTCATTTATGAAATCAACATGTTTTTTGCACTAAAAAATTCACAGACTGGCTTTCCATAAAAAATAATGAGTTTTTCCATCGTTTGTGGTATACTCATTCATGTAAAAACGCATCCTATTCCATGGAACGAACAAGGAGAAATTTATGATTTACGGATTTATCAAGACGGAAGCAGTCAGCCCGGATCTACGGGTGGCGGACTGCAGATATAATACAGAAAAGATCATCGAGGCCATGGAGGCAGCCGGCGAACGGGGTACACAACTGATCGTGTTCCCGGAGCTTTCCGTGACCGCCTACACCTGCGGCGACCTGTTCCTGCAGACCAGTCTGCAGCAGGCGGCGGAAGAAGCCCTGCTGGAGATCACCGGCGCCAGCTTGGGTCTCAATCTGGTTGCGGTGGTGGGCGTTCCGCTGGTGGTGGAGGGCAAACTCTACAACTGTGCTGCGGTCATCAGCGGTGGAGAAATTCTGGGCATCGTGCCGAAGACCCATCTGCCGAATTACGGTGAATTCTATGAAAAACGATGGTTCACACCGGCACCGGAGGAAACCATTCTCATCAGCCTGGCGGATCTGGAATATGAAATTCCGTTCGGGACGGACCTGCTGTTCCGCTGCAGCCAGATGCCATCCTTTGTCTTAGGGGTGGAGATCTGTGAGGATCTCTGGGCCCCGCTGCCGCCGAGCACCTTCCATGCTCTGGCAGGCGCCACCATCGTGGCCAATGCCTCTGCCAGTGATGAGGTGGTGGGCAAACTCCAGTACCGCCGGGAGCTGGTGGACGGACAGTCGGCTAGAATGCTGTGCGGCTATGTCTATGCCACCTCCGGCAGCGGAGAGTCCAGCACCGACTGCACCTTCTCCGGCGCCAACATGATTGCAGAAGACGGCAGCATTCTGGCAGAAGCCAGACCGTTCGGAGACGGTTTCTGCAGCGCTGAAATTGATGTAGAGCGCCTCATTGCGGAACGGATCAAGAATACCACCTTCGAACCCCTGCCAGATGCGGAGGCTGACTATATGAACGTTTATTTCGATCTGGACGTGGTGGAGAACGACCTTCACAGGGAGTTCTCGCCGACGCCGTTTATTCCTGCGGACCAGGCCCAGAGAGCGGAACGGTGTGAGCTGATTCTGAATATTCAGTCCTCCGGTCTGGCCAAGCGGATGGAGCATACTCACAGCAAGGCTGCTGTCATCGGAATTTCCGGCGGTCTGGACAGTTGCCTGGCCATGCTGGTGGCAGTCCGCACCATGAAGAAGCTGGGGCGGCCGGCTTCCGATGTGTATGCCATCACCATGCCATGCTTCGGCACCAGCAAACGGACCCGCTCCAACGCACAGATCTTATGTGAGGAGCTGGGGGTCACCTTCTGTGAAATCAACATTAAGGACACGGTGCTGCAGCACTTCAAAGATATCGGTCAGGATCCGAAAAATCTGGATGTGACCTTCGAGAATGCACAGGCCAGAGTCCGCACCCTGGTGCTGATGGATAAGGCAAACCAGCTCTCCGGACTGGTGGTGGGCACCGGCGACCTGAGTGAGCTGGCTCTGGGCTGGGCCACCTACAACGGAGACCACATGAGCATGTACGGCGTCAATGCCGGTGTGCCGAAAACTCTGGTCCGCCACATCGTCCGCTATGAAGCAGACCGCGCAGTTGCGGACGGTCATCAGAAGCTGGCAGACTGCCTGCTGGATATCCTGGATACGCCGGTCAGTCCGGAACTGCTCCCGACGAAGGAATCCGGCGAAATCGCACAGGAAACGGAATCCATCATCGGGCCCTATGAGATCCATGATTTCTATCTCTACTATGTGCTCCGGTTTGGCTTCAGCCCGAAAAAGATCTTCAAGATTGCCCGCAAAGCTCTGGGGGACAAGTATACCGATGAAGTGCTTCTTTACTGGCTGCGGAACTTCTACCGGCGGTTCTTCGCCCAGCAGTTCAAGCGCAGCTGTCTGCCGGACGGTCCGAAAGTGGGAAGCGTCACTCTGTCTCCGCGTGCAGACTGGCGCATGCCGAGCGATGCCGTCAATACCGTATGGATGGCAGAGGTGGAAGAACTGGAAAAGGAATGGAAGAAATAGTCCCGTTTTAGCGAAGGCGGTCCGGCAATGTGCCGGACCGCCTTTTTTCTGTTTCTGCCTTCGGATTAACCATATTGATATTTTTCATTTTTCGGGTTAACACCCAACGGAACTTCGTCTAAAAAAATTAACCTGCTTCGCAAAATCCGCTCTCCCAGGTTAATTTTTCTCTGCTGCACTATGAATTTCTTTCTTTTCCCGACAGGTCAGTAAACCTGTTTTTTTCGTTTTTCCATTTCAGGTTAATCTCTGACTCTCTGGCCGTAAATTATGGGCCTCTTCAGGATTCTTCATGCGTTATTCGCAGATCACCCGCAGCACATCGCCGAAGATCCCGTAGGCCGTCTGCTCGATCTCCGGCTGATGCTCCACCACGGACAGCTTTTTCATCAGGTCGGTGGTGATGGAAACAATGGATGTGGTGCTGTCGATGGAAGCCAGCATATCGCTCCGGTCCACTTCCGTCGGCTGCACGCTGGCATGGACCGTGCCGTCCGCATCCCGCCAGCCCCTGCAGAGCAGCTTGATGACCTTTCCCCGGGAGGCGGCTTCCTGAATGTCGTCCGCAGTAATGTCCTCGATTCCCTTTCGGTCCACCTGATCCGGCGTCATGTCGGCATCCATCAGCACATTGAGCAGTGCTGTAATCTTTGCAGCCGCATCATAGCCTTCGATATCCATGGCAGGATCTGCTTCGATGAAGCCCATCTCCCGGCCCCGCCGCATGATGTCCTCATATTCCGCACCGGCTGCCAGTTCCTCCAGAATGAAGTTGGTGGTGCTGTTCAGAATCCCCGAAACCTCCGTCACCTTCGCAAGCCGCAGGGTGTGCTCCGCCAGATTGAATACCGGCGTTCCATCCATGACGGTGGTTTCATAATAGAATCGAACCCCTACTTCTTTGGCCATGTCCCGCAGAGAGCGGTATGCCCAGGCGATGGGTCCTTTGTTTGCCGTCACCGCATGCTTCCCCCGACGGAACGCGCCACAGATATGATCGATGGCCGGCTGGCCGGTCCGGATGTTCAGCGGTGTCATCTCCACCAGAATATCGTAATCTGCCTGCTCCACGATTTCCATGGTGGTCATGGAAGTCAGTACGGTCTCATCGGTAAATTTTCCCGCAGGGCTCTCCACGTCTGCCAGCGCCCGGCGAAGGTCGATGCCCGCCGCATCCGTCGCATTTGCCCCCGCAGCACCGCTGCTGCAGACCAGATTTCCCCGACTGCCTGTGGCGATGGCCGTCACGATCACCTTCGCACTATAATTCGATGCGATTTCCTCTTCATGCTCCAGCAGCATTTTCGCAAAAGCCTGTCCCGCATTGCCGAATCCCAGCAGCGCCAGTTTCCAGACTTTTAAATTCTTTTCCTGATTCATTTCGTTTCCCACTTATTCCACCTCATTTTTTCTTTTATTGTATCATGACTCCTCCTTGGAAACAATACCGGAGACTTTCGGAAATCTGTCAGTTCTGTAAGGATTCCACCGGCATATACTGATTCCATGAAACGATACGCGGCGCTGCGGTACCTGTCCCTTCCCGCCGCCATGGGACTGGTCTTTTTTCTCACCTTCGGCGGCCCCGGCAGATTTTTTTGCAAAATCCTTTCTCTCGGCATTTCCTGGTGGACCGGGCGGTTTTCGGCTGTCCTGGTTTCTCTTTCGGTTTCTCCGCCTGTCAGGGCGCTGCTGGTGGACGGGATCTGTGCCGGCGTCGGCAGTGTGCTGTCCTTCCTTCCGGCCATCGGCACGCTGTTTTTCTGCCTGTCTCTGCTGGAAAGCAGCGGATTTCTGGATCAGTCCGCCGGGTGGCTGGACGGTCCCATGTCTCGCATAGGACTGCCCGGCAGTGCAGTGGTACCTCTTCTTACCGGGTTCGGCTGCTCGGTGCCTGCCATCCTTTCAGCGGGCCAGCTGCAGAATCCGGCGCAGAAGATCCGTGCCGTCTTTCTGGTGCCTTTCTTTTCCTGCAGTGCCAGGCTGCCCATCTACAGTCTCATTGCCGGCAGTCTCTTTCCCGGACGCAGCGGTCTGATCATCGCGGGTCTGTATCTGCTGGGTGCCGGCACCGGACTGTTGTTTGCTGCCGGTGTGCAGAGAGTTTGGCCCATTGCTCGCGTCCTGCCGCCGCAACCTTCGGATGCAGCGCCAGCATTTCGCCGTCCGTCCCTGAAGCAGGCCCTTGCCGCTGCCTGGACAGAAATAAAGGATTTCTCCAGGAAAGCCTTCACGGTCATCTTCCTGGGCTCCATGATCATCTGGCTTCTGGAACACCTGGACGCTGGT
>JALEHL010000033.1 GCA_022770665.1 Bacillota bacterium | reverse complement strand
GACGTATTCGTTCACCAGAAAACCGGAAGCGCCGTGGGGGTTCCAGTATCCGGACGATACGACGTATGACATGCTTGTCATGACCGCAAAGAAAACCTTTATTGATGATGATTACGATATTCTTCCGGAATATCTGTCTGTTCCGTGTGAAATCATGCATAGTAAGGTGGGTCATTTTTTCTGCACCAGAACGGCCCCTGCAATGAGGCAGATCACACCGATAATTCTGGCCGGACCCGGAAGATGTACGGGATTTCCCAGAAAGCCGATGGCATCCGCAATCACCGAACCCGCCAGCTGGCCTGCGACCAGCATACTGAAATAGGCTGTAAAGCCTATTTTTTTTGGAATCACAATGGAGCCGATCACCAGTGCGGTGCCGATCAGGCCGCCGATATACATCCAGGCACGGGTCTGCCCCAGGACAGAGAAAGCGGGAATGGTATAAATTCCAAGCCAGTGGGCGGCGAAAAGCATGAGAAACAGTAGAAGCAGGCCGCCGCCGAAGCTGGCTGCCGATGCGAAGATGGGATTGGCAGTCATGGAGCGGAGACGCCCGTTGACTGCAGATTGTATGATGACGGTGACGCCGGTCAGAAAGCTGACCAGACCGAGAAGTATGCCCATAGAAAACCTCCGGGAGTGTGGATTTTGCGAAGTGAATTATGTGTTCTGAACGATGAATGCGCCTGCGAGGAGAAGCAGAATGCCGCAAACGCGGCGCATGCTGATTTCCGTGCGATGTCCAGGCGGCAGATTCAGCTGATCCATCATGGCCGAAAACAGCAGCTGACCGGTCACCAGCATGCTGAAGAATGCACCAAAGCCAATGGCTGCAGGAAGCAGTACGCCTGCCATGACATAGATGACGCCGAGAGGTCCGCCGGTCCACATCCACCACTGGGTATGGTGAAGCCGTCTCCGGGAAGGGAGCTGATAGATTCCGGATTTGCAGGTGATCAGAAGAAGGAGCAGCAGCGCAGCGGTTCCCACGGCGAAATTGACCGTGGAGGCAAACACGGGGTTGCCGGTGATCATTCGGATTTGTCCGTTGACGCCGGACTGCACGTTCATAAAGATGCCGATGGTGAATGCCACCAGTGCATAGATCAGTTTCATGTTGTATCCTCATTTCTGAGCGAATTCTGTACGCCCTTCGTTCATCTTACACCCGGAAAGGATAAGACGCAAGGGGCATGGGTAGAAAATGTGAAAAGAACTTGTAACCTTTTTACGGGGGAAAGGGAGTTAATTATAGAAAACCATTTTCAGGAAGGTAGAGAACGATGAAAAGGAAAATAAGAGCACTGATTTGCATACTGATTTGCTTGACAATGACAGCATCCGGCATGGGAACTGCGGCGGCTGCGGAAGTTGGAGCAAGTGGATACAGCACAGACGGAATCCCTTTAAATTCAACATCTATTACGCTGGAGAGCGGAAAAACCTACACGATTTCGAATGTGGAGGAGCTGTATAATTTCGCGGAGATTGTAAACAAAGGGCCGGGAAAGACAGGAACGGGCGCAACAGTCGTACTGAAGAACGATATTGCTGTGAACGAGGGCGTGTTCGGTACGGACAACAAGTTTGGATCATACTGGGAATACAATCCTTTATATAACGGAGAAAGCATAACGAAAACAACAGTGGTAAGAAAATGGACACCGATTGGTACAGGACAGATAAAATGCTTCGAGGGAACCTTCGACGGTGATGGACATACCATTTCCGGTCTGTACTCCGATGCAGGAAATGGCTCAAGTATCGGATTTTTCGGTTATCTTGGCATAGCGACCGTAAAAAATCTGAATATTTCCAACTCCTATTTCAGAGGACAGCATTGCGGAGCAATCTGCGGTGATCTTGCCGGAGGAACATTGGAAAATTGCAATACAGCTGCATATGTTATAAGTTCATACTGCGGAGGAGGAATTGTGGGACAGGTTACACATGGAAGCGATGCATCATGGATGCCGGTTTCTTCACGCATAGTGAACTGCACCAGCGAAAGCAAGGTCCTTGGGGGCTGTCCTGCGGGAAGTTCAGCGGTTCCTGTCCTGAAAAATCTTGGAGGTATTTCTGGTTCCGCATACGACTGTACTATCAGTGGATGTTTCAACAGCGGGAACATAAAAGGCGACACATGGGTCGGCTTGCTGATCGGATATAAAAGTGATACTTGCACACTGACAAATGGCGGAAACTCCGGTTCTGCCCAGGATAAAAACGGGCAGGAGAACCTGGTGGGATGCGATGCGGATGAATTTGGAAGTACAAAAGTGAAGGTCAGAATCAGGGCTACCATGCTGTTTGACCATGGAAGTATGGATGACAAGTCCTGCACTGCGTACCTTGACGAAGAAGCCACACGAGCCGGAGGAACAGATTTTTCCTACGTAATCGGAACAGCAATGGAATATATCAGTGTGGAAAGCACAGGAAGCGTGGTGATGCGCATTGCGCCTGGTCAGGACTGTGCCATTACTTCTGTGACAGGATCAAACTGCAAGGTAGAAAAAACGGGGAATGACACATATATTATGAGCAGTTTCACCGGTGATGCAGAACTGACCGTGAAAGTACACGGTGATGTACATAAGCATGTTCTTGAGGTGATAAATCGAAGCAGAGGCTATGTGGATGAAAACGGTCTGAATCGTTATAGGATAGGGGCTACCGCCGGAAATTACATTGCGGATGTGATGGTAAATGGCCAGTCCGTGGGTGCAGTGAAGGATCTGTATGTGAATGAAGGCGATCAGATTCAGGTGTACTTCGCGAAAGAAGGAGAGACCTGGCAGGAAACACAGGAACGGGATAAAGCCGGACGGACGGAAGGTACGGTTCCGATGACGGAGGAACAAAAGGCCAAAACGATAGCCGGTGTGCAGAACACCACGATCAAGGCGCAGACGGTGAAAATGTATAACGGGGCGATTCGCGTGACATGGAAAAAATCCGCAGGGAACAAAGTAGACTGTTTTCAGGTATTCCGTTCCACGAAGAAAACCAGTGGTTACGGAAAGACGCCGGTTTACACGACGAAGACGGGAAAGGCGACTTACTATACTAACAGTAAAGCCCTGAAAAAAGGAACCCGGTATTACTATAAAGTACGCGGCGTGCGGGTAATTGATGGAACGACGTATTATACGAAGTGGTCCAACATCTGTTATCGCACGGCGACGAAGACATTCCGGTAAAAAGAGAAACGTGACCCCGGCAGGATCCAGAGACAGTAATCCTGCCTCCGTTGCAAGAAAGCCGCTTTTATGCTATACTACTGGCTGTACCGCAATGAAATGCGGCCGGGGAAGGAGCGGATTCGGAAATGTCAGAGGAAAGACTCAGGGAAAAACACGGCCTGGCCTCCCTTATTGGAGACTGGGCTTTTTATAAAAAGGTGCTGATGATCGTTATGCCGATTATCGTTCAGAATGCGATCACCAATTTCGTGGGGATGCTGGATAATATCATGGTCGGACAGGTCGGAACGGAGCCGATGTCCGGCGTGGCCATTGCAAATCAGATCCTGTTTGTGTTTAACATCTGCGTGTTCGGCATCGTGGCAGGTGCGGGCATCCTGGGCGCACAGTTCTACGGAAGCGGGAATTATGACGGAATGCGAAATACGTTCCGGTTCAAGCTGATGGTGGTATGCGGCCTGACCGCGGCATTCCTGCTGGTGCTGCTTTTTCAGCGGGAAACACTGATCAGAGCATTTCTGCATCAGGGAAGCGGCGAAGGAGATCTGGAAATGACACTGAAGTACGGGAAAGAATATCTGGAGGTTATGATGATTGGCCTCCTGCCTTTCGCGTTGACGCAGGCATATGCCGGAACACTGAGGGAAAGCGGGCAGACCGTTGTACCGATGACCGGCGGAGTTGTGGCGGTTCTTGTGAATCTTCTGTTTAATTATATCCTGATTTTCGGGAAATTCGGTGCACCGGCGCTGGGGGTCGTCGGCGCTGCGATCGCTACCGTTCTGTCACGGTTTGTAGAGCTGGCCATCGTTGTGGTCTGGACGCACAGTCATTCTGCGCAAAATCCATTCGCAGCAGGCCTGTACCGCCATTTCCGGATTCCCGGCGAGCTGATGCTGAAGATCCTGAAAGTAGGGACCCCTCTCTTTCTGAATGAAGTGCTCTGGTCAGTCGGTATGGCGCTCCTGGCGCAGTGCTATTCACTCCGGGGACTGGAAGTGGTAGCGGCAATCAACATTGCCAACACAATCGGGAATCTGTTTAACGTAGTCTTTATGTCCATGGGAAATGCAGTGGGCATTATCATCGGTCAGCTGCTTGGGGCGGGCAAACTGGAGCAGGCAAGGAGAGAAGACGCGCAGCTGATTGCTTTTTCGGTTTTCTGCTGCTGCATTACCGGTCTGGCTATGTTCTCCATCGCCGGGCTCTTCCCGCTGATCTATAATACGACGGTGCAAGTGCAGACTCTTGCCACCCGGTTTATTCAGATCTGCGGCCTGTGTATGCCGATCTTCGGATTTGTCAATGCGGCCTACTTCACGCTGCGTGCCGGCGGCAAAACGGTGATCACATTTTTCTTTGACAGTGCGTTCATGTGGGTGGCAACAATCCCGGTCGTGTTCATCCTGAGCCGGTTTACGGGCATGGGAATTCTATGGATCTATCTGATCTGTCAGCTGACCGATCTGATCAAGTGTGTCATCGGATTCTGGCTTGTCAGAAAAGGCGTATGGATCCACAATATGGCAGAAAATGCAGAAAATATATAAAAAACGGCGTGCGGCAAACGGATTTTGCGAAAAATGTAAAAAACTTTGACGTAATCTTAACAGAAGTGTATAATAGAGTCATTGGGAAATTTCCGGACGAAAGAAAGGAAAAAAGATATTATGGGTTCTAATCGAAGCAAATTGACAGCCAGATTCCTGATCCCGTCCGTCATCGGTATTCTTCTGTTTATGATTCCGGTGAAGTATAACGGGGACTGGACAATTGCTGTCAAAATTATCGCAGATAAGATCGGCGGTGTGCTCGGAGATGTACTCCCCCTCTTATGTGTGGTGATTGTAACTATTTCTGCCGTCATGTCACTGATTTCTCTGGGAAAACCGAAATGGATCACAGAGCATCCGATTCTGAGAGACACCTTCACCACATCACCGGTCTGGGTGGTGGTTCGGGTGCTGGGTGCCATCTTTATCTGGCTGACGTATCTGGGCATTGATGCCGGAGACGAGGATACCGGAATCATTCACATGATCACAGAAGGCGCAGCCGGCGGCTTCGTGCTGGGTGATCTTCTTACGGTGCTTGTCATCATCTTTGTGATTGCAGCACTGCTTCTGCCTTTGCTGCTGGATTTCGGCCTGCTGGAGTTTGTCGGTGCGCTTCTGACGAAGGTGATGCGTCCGCTGTTTAAGATTCCGGGCCGCGCAGCGGTTGACTGTTTCACTTCCTGGATTGGAGACGGCACGCTGGGTGTTATGCTGACCTGCAACCAGTATGAAGGCGGATACTATTCCGCACGGGAAGCATCTGTAATTGCCACCACGTTCTCGGCAGTGTCCATTACTTTCAGCATTGTAGTGCTGGCGCAGGTAGACCTGATGCAGTATTTCGGTGTTTACTACCTGATGATCTGTCTGGTTGGCGTTGTCTGCGCAATCATCGTGCCGCGGATACCGCCGCTGTCCAGAAAACCGGATACCTATGTGGTGGAAGGAAAAGCCATGCCGGAAACCATTCCTCCTCAGTATAAGAATTCTTTTGAATACGGTATGGATCTGGCGCTGAAAAAAGCAGCAGAATTCAAGGGAATCGGACAATTTCTGGAGAATGGTGTCAAGAATGCGGTTGGAATGTGGTTCGGCGTGCTGCCGACCGTAATGGCCATCGGAACACTGGCACTGCTTCTGGCAAACAACACACCGATCTTTGAGATCCTAGGCAAACCGTTCCTGCCTCTGCTGGAGCTTCTGCAGGTCCCGGAAGCGGCGGAAGCGTCTAAAACCATGATCGTAGGCTTCACTGACATGTTCACGCCGTCCATCATTGCGGCTGAGGGTATTGCCAGTGAGATGACCCGCTTCATCGTGGCATCTGTATCAGTAACCCAGCTGATCTATCTGTCTGAAGTGGGCGGTCTGATCCTGGGCTCTAAACTGCCGGTGAAGCTGTGGGAGCTCTTCGTGCTCTTCCTGGAGAGAACAATCATCAGTCTGGTCATCATCTGCCCGCTGGCGCACCTGATTTTTTAACGCAGCAAGTAGTATGTAATATGAATTGCGTCCGAAATTGCCCAAGGAAAAGTTCACATAACACTGCCCTGTTCCTGTTCGTACTGCGTGCAGGGCAGTTTTTTTTTATTCCGGAAATATTGTTAACGATATTTCCGGAATAAAAAAGTCTACCGATAAGAATCCAATCAGCGAAGCCACTTCTTTATATTGCGCTCAAGGAAGGCTGGCCCTAGAGGGCGGGGTTCGAAAGAGAGGGGGAAGTGATAAAGGGACGCATCGAAAAAGTAAAAATAATGCCTGACAGTAAAATAATTTTTTTTACTAGACGCCGGATGGAGTACGAAACGATAGGTAAAAATTGAATAAAATCGAATAAAAATGTTGAAATAATTGGACTTATCTTTCACAAAATATGATTGGATATCATGGCATAAAATTTGCATTTTCAAGGTAAAGATAGAATGGCGAAAGAAATCATGCTTTGCTGATATATAGCTGATATATATAGGAGGGAAAAATGAGCAAATATGGTCGTGTATACAATTTCTCGGCAGGTCCGTCTGTGCTGCCGGTTGAAGTGCTGGAAAAAGTGCAGAAGGAACTTCTGAACTACGAAGGTTCTGGTCAGTCAGTTATGGAAATGAGCCACCGCTCCAAAGAATACAAGAAAATCATCGATGAAGCGGAAGCGAATCTCAGAGAGCTGATGCATATTCCTGACAACTATAAGGTCCTCTTCGTGCAGGGCGGCGGCACCTTGCAGTTTGCCATGGTTCCAATGAACCTGCTGAGAAGCTCCGGAAAAGCAGATTATGTGATAACAGGCACATGGGCCAAGAAGGCCTGCAAGGAGGCGACCAAGTTTGGAGATATCCGTGTCATCGCATCTTCTGAAGAAGACAAGTTTACTTGGGTTCCGAAGATCACGAGAGAGGATATCCGTTCAGACGCAGATTACGCATATATCGTAACAAACAATACGATTTACGGAACCAGGTTCAATTATATTCCGGATACCGGTGATATTCCGCTGGTTGCCGATATGTCATCCAATATCCTGTCCGAGGAAATCGACGTCAGCAAGTTCGGTCTGATCTGGGCAGGGGCACAGAAAAATGTGGCACCGGCCGGTGTCTCCATTGTCATCATCCGGGAAGACTTGATCGGATACGCAAGTGCGGAAATCCCGACCTACCTTGACTACAAGATTCACGCAGATAACGGCTCCATGTACAATACGCCTCCAACATTCACAATCTATGTTGCCGGAGAAGTTTTCAAGTATCTGAAGTCCATCGGCGGCATTGCTGAAATGGAAAAAAGAAATAAAGAAAAGGCAGCAATTCTTTATGACTGCATCGACAGCAGCGAGCTTTTCAACTGCCCGGTTGCCAAGGAAGACCGCTCCATCATGAACGTCGTTTTCATGACAGGGGATGCAGAGCTTGATAAAAAATTTATCGCAGAAGCAAGAGAAAAGGGCATGATCAATCTGGCAGGCCATCGCTCCCTTGGCGGCATGAGAGCCAGCATCTATAACGCTATGCCGAAGGAAGGCGTAGAAGCTCTTGTTGCATTCATGAAAGAATTCGAAGCAGCAAACAAGTAAAAAGGAGAAAGAACATGAAATACCTGATTGTGATAGCAGACGGTTCTGCAGACGATCCCGTTCACTCTCTGGGCGGCAGAACCCCTTTAGAAGCTGCGAATCTGGAAACCATCGACATGCTGGCTTCCAAAGGAGAAATCGGAACAGTCATCACGGTTCCGGACGGCATCAAGCCGGGCAGTGATTCCGGAAATCTGTCCATCATGGGCTATGATCCGCGAAAATATCTCACTGGACGCTCACCTCTTGAAACAGTAGCAATTGGGGTGGATATGAATGATACCGATGTGTCATTCCGGGCCAATCTCGCCACGGTAGATCCTGCCGGCGCGGAGAACTACGAAGATTATATCCTTCTGGATCATGGCGCCAGCGATATCACAACGGAAGAATCCGATATTCTGCTTCAGGTGATCAATGAAAAATTTGCCAATGAAAAACTGCGTTTTTACACCGGTACAGGATACAGGCACTGCCTGCTGATCCACGAAGGACATCCGAATGCCCATACTGACTATGAATGTATGCCTCCACATGATGTTCCGGGCCAGAGAGTAGGGGATAACCTTCCGAAGGGTAAAAACGCAGATTTCATCATCGATATGATGAAGGAAAGCTACAAGCTGCTGAAGGATCATCCGGTGAACAAGGCAAGAGAAGCCAGAGGTCTTCATCCCGGAAACACCCTCTGGATCTGGGGACAGGGCAGGAAACCTGATCTGCCGGACTTCTACGAGAAGTACGGTGTAAGAGCGTCTGTGATTTCGGCAGTTGACCTGATCCGGGGTATCGGTACCTTCGCGGGCATGCATGTCGTAACCGTTCCCGGAGCTACGGGCACCATCAACACCGATTATGAGGCGAAGGTTGCCTATGCAATCAAAGAGTTCCAGAGAGGTCAAGATATGGTTTACATGCATATCGAGGGAACGGATGAAGCATCCCATCAGGGCAATGTGGAGGCAAAGATCCGCTGTGCACAATACATCGATCAGAGAGTGGTCAAGCCGCTTTATGAGTATCTCCGGGACTCCGGCGAAGACTTCCGGATCCTGGTTCTTCCTGACCACAGAACCACCGTTGAGGGCAGAATCCATACTTCCGACTTTGTTCCTTTCGTATTATATGACAGCAGAAACGAAGCTCCGGCGGACACCAGCAGGAAGTTTACAGAGAAATCTGCAGAAGCAGCTCACAACCATTTTCCGGATGGCTATAAGCTGGCGGACAAATTTTTTGAACGGAAATAATTGTTTTATATTTTCTTGAAATCAATTTCCTCCTGTAGTAGAATTTTTTTAAAACATTCTGCGATACAGGGGGAAGTTTCATTTTGCGGAGGTGTAGGGCATGAACGAGAAAGGAACCGGAATGCTGATTGATTCGAAGGATGCAGATATCCTGCTGGTGGATACGGAAGGCCAGATTGTATTCGATGATATCGGCAATTACCGCTATTTTCAGCTGGGTATGACAAGTGCCAGAGGGAAAAACATCAGGGAGCTGTTCTGTAATCTCCCGGAAAATTATCCTTTGCTCAGAGCCTGTCAGAAAGGCGAAACTGTTGAAAATTTCAGAGAAGTGCTGACTACCGGCAGAGGCGTGAAGCTGACCAAGACAGGATCCTGCTATCCCGTCTACGATGGCCAGGAACTGGTCGGTGCCATAGAAGTAGGCAGGTTTTATTACGGAAAAGATAATATGCGGGAAATCGAGCAGCATTCGGGAAATATGTTTTATCGAAAAAACCAGACGCGTTACATTCTGGACGACATTATCACCCAGGACCCCGGCATGATGGAGATCAAGTCCAGGATCAGCAGCATTGCCCTTTCCAACGCCAATGTGCTGATTTACGGAAAAACCGGCACCGGAAAGGAACTGGTGGCACAGGCGATTCATAATTCCAGCCGCAGGTATCCCAAAAAGTTTCTTTCCCAGAACTGCAGTGCCATTCCGGAAAGTCTGCTGGAAAGCGTTCTTTTTGGTACGACGAAGGGAAGCTTTACCGGAGCGGTAGACAGCATGGGGCTGTTTGAAGAGGCGGAAGGCGGAACGATTTTTCTGGATGAGATCAACTCCATCAGCCCTGAAATGCAGTCGAAACTCCTGAAGACCATCGAGAGCAAAAAAATCCGCAGAATCGGTTCCGACAAGGAAACGTATGTGGATTTCAGAGTGGTTGCGGCAGTGAATGAGGATCCGGCGGATTTAATCCGGGAAAAGCGGCTGAAGCCGGATCTGCTTTATCGTCTGGCGGTGGTCTATATCAGACTTCCTGATCTGGTGGAAAGAGAAGGTGATATTGCCCTTCTGAGCCGCCACTTCATCGACTATTTTAATGAGAAAACACATTCGCATATTGAATATCCATCGGAAGAAATTATCGAAATATTTCAGAATTACAGCTGGCCCGGAAATGTGAGGGAGCTCCGGAACGTCATTGAAGGAGCCTTCGCATTTGCGGAGGGAGATAAAATCCAGAAGGCGGACATTCCGTCCTATGTGCTGGAGGATGAAACTTCCTGTAAAATCAGGGCAGGCACAGATAAAGATAAAGGCCTGAAAGAATACATGACGGAACTGGAGAAGGAAATTGTCCTGGAAGCCTTCAGCCGGAAACGCCAGAATCTCACCGAGGCGGCGGAAGTGCTGGGAATTTCCAAACAGCTTTTAAGATACAAGCTGGACAGTTATCAGGAGGAAAAGGATGAAGCTGAAGAAGGACTTTAAGGATTTCACCATCGTAAACCGTGCTGGAAACATAGAGTATGCATATGTGTATAACACGGATTTTTTCGGTTTTGTGCCGGAAGATGCGATCGGAAAGAACTTTTGTCAGATCTATACGAATCTCAGCCAGGAAACCAGCACCTGCATGCGGGCAATCCACAAGGGGGAAATGATTCACAATCACGAGCAGATTCTGGTACGGCAGGATGGGATGATCGTCAGAGAATATGAAGACGTGTATGTGGTGAGAAAAGGCGATCAGAACATTGCAGCCATCGAACTGGCCAACTATGATGAATCCGTAGATCTGATCCGGACAATGGAAGTCAGCCGGCCGGAAGACGAGGATGAAACGCTGAGCCTGGACTCTCTGGTGGGAAGCTCTCCGGAAATGACGGATCTGAAACGCAAGATTTCCAAGGTTGCCAATGTGGACTCTGCGATACTGATCATGGGTGAAACCGGTACCGGAAAGGAACTGGCGGCTCGGGTCATTCATAAACTGAGCAACCGCAGTGAGGCCCCTTTCGTCTATGTGAACTGCAGCGCCCTGCCGGAAAACCTGCTGGAAGGTCTGCTGTTCGGCACCAAGAAGGGCAGTTTCACCGATGCAGAGGAAAAAGACGGACTGTTCAAAATGGCAGACAAAGGCACACTTTTTCTGGACGAGATGGACTCGATGCCTCTCAGAATTCAGGCCAAGCTGCTGAAAGCTATCGAGGAAAAATCCATTAGACCCCTGGGAAGCAGCGAAGTAATCTATATCGACGTGCGCATTATTGCGGCTTCCAGTAGCGATGCCAGAAAGATTCTGGAGAGCAAGAAGATACGCTCAGACCTTTTTTTCAGGCTTTCTGTGATCCAGTTTCAATTACCGAAGCTGAAGAAACGGGGAAATGACGTGCTGCAGATTGCAGACTACTATGTGGCACAGTTCAATAAAAAACAGCATAAAGCGGTGAAGGGATTTTCTGCCGATGCCAGGAAGCTGCTGCTGAAGCATGACTGGCCGGGGAATGTCAGAGAACTGAAAAATATCGTGGAAGGTTTCTTTGCTATCAGCGAAAGGGATGTGATCGATGAGAGCGATGTAAACGAGTATATCAGTATGGGGAAGAACATTCTGCAGCCTGCGGAAAGGGAGTCGAATGAAGAATTTCAGAAATTCGCTGCCAGCGGACTGAAACTGAAGGAGTACCTGCAGGCCGAAGAATCCCGCCTGATTGACGAGGCACTGCAGCGCACAGACGGAAGCATAACGAAAGCTGCAAAAGAATTGCGGATCTCCCCATCACTGCTGCGATATAAGATCAAGGATTCATAATTTTTTCAAAATAAAAGAAATTTTTTTTACTTTCTTTTCTTTTTCACGAAGCAGCTCTCAAGATCATTAAAATTTCAATATGATCCCGGACAAGGCGGATTGGCATATAAATTGCTATACTGAATAGTGTGAGAAAAAATATTATTTGCCCATGCAGAAACTCTATTTCCGGCAAAATCCGGAGAGGAACATGGGCATCATGACAGATGCATACTGGCAGAGAGAGTAATTTCCTCCGACAATGCACCAGTCATACATGAGGCCTCTTTCGAACATGGCATAGGCCCGCGTGATATCGTTGATGGAAAGATCTTCGCGGAACACGCCGCTTTCTTTCCCCTCTGCAGCGATCTGGCGCAGCAGCCTGTAGTAGGTACGACCGGTATCCAGCAGGTGTTTCTCTCCTTTCGTAATGAGCTGGGAGGAAAACAGCTGGCAGAGGAGATCCACTGACACGGTGTTTTCGATCATGAGAAATAACTCCTGGTTCAGGAAGATCAGCTTATCCACAGGACTGAGAGAAGGATCCATGGTTTCGGTCAGCTCTTCGTATTTTTCATCGAACAGGTAGGAAAGAGAACTCAGCAGTGCGTCTTTTCCCTCGAAATAGTGATAGAAGGAGCCCCGGGAGGTGCCGGAGGCCTCGACAATTTCGTCGATGGTGGTATCGTCGTAGCCCTGCTCGTAAAACAGCTTCCAGGCGGCTGAGACGATTTTGCTCTTTGTGTTTCTGGCGCTCTTCTTCTTCATGACAGAATCGTAATCCTTTCTGTTTTCGCAGCATGTATTGGAAACCTGCCTGCGTTATATAAAAAGTATAGTATAACTGCAGGACATTTTCAACGAAAAAACCAGGATGTTGCGGCATGATTGTTGTATAAAAATAATTTTGCAATTATTTTTATTATATCATTTTCATTATTTCATAATAGGAGGTAAAACATGGAAAAGAAAAAAACTTCCATCGAACGAGTGATGGAAACGAGTATCGGCCTGAAGCGGACCATGAGCACAAGCTCAGCTATTATGGTCGGCGTAGGCGGAACCATTGGTACCGGTCTGTTTTTAAGCTCCGGTGACGTTATTTCTACTGCGGGTCCCGGCGGTGCTATCGTCATGTACCTGATCGGCGGCTTGATCATTTACCTGATGACCAGCTGTCTGGGCGAACTGTCAGCTGCTATGCCGGTTGCGGGATCTTTGCAGGCATATTCTACGGAATTTATCAGTCCGGCTATGGGCTTTACCATCGGCTGGGTTAACTGGTCCGGCGGTGCGATTACCATTACTGCACAGATTGTCGCCTCGGCCATTATCATGGAGGATATCCTTCCGGGCACACCGACCTGGCTCTGGATCGTAATCTTTGCGGTGATCCTGTTTGGCGTAAACTTCCTGGATGCGAAGGTATTCGGACAGGTGTCTTTCTGGGTATCGAGCTTGAAAGTGATCATGATTGCAGCTTTCGCCATCGTAGGCGTTGCACTGCTGTTCGGCGCAGGAGAAGGCGAAGCCATCGGGCTGTCCAATTATACGGATAATGGCGGCCTGTTCCCGACCGGACTTGCCGGCATGGGTGCAGTATTCCTGTCTTCCTTCTATGCCTATGCAGGTACGGAAGTTGTGGCTTCCACGGCGGGCGAACTGAAGGACGCGAAGAAAATTCCAAAGATGATCAACCTGACTATTGCGATTCTGATCGGTGCTACGGTACTGTCCATCGCGATTGTAGCAGCAATTCTGCCGTGGCAGGAAGCATCTCTCAGCGGTTCTCCGTTTGTATACGCATTCCGCCATGCGGGTCTGAACAGTGCAGCACTGATTGTAAATATCATCGTGCTGACTTCTGCGCTGACTTCCGGCAACTACTTCACATATGCATGTGCAAGATATCTGTGGTCCATGGCCAAGTTCAACCAGGCACCGAAGATCTGTGCAAAAACGAGCAAGAAAGGCGTGCCTGTTATCGCTCTGTGCGTTTCCATGCTGTTCGCGCTGATCGGTATTCTGTCTGAATTCTTCGCGGCGGACACTGTTTATAAAGTGATTATCTGGTACATAGGCGGCGCAAACATTTTCATGTATTCTGTGATCTGTATCTGCCAGTATCGTTTCCGGAAGAGATATATTGCGGAAGGTGGCAAGGTGGAAGACCTGCCGTATAAAGTTCCGTTCTTCCCACTGGTTCCGATTGCGGGCGTGGCGGCGTTTGCGATCATGCTGATTGTGACCATCATGGATCCGAGCGAAAGAGTTGCTATGGCATTCTGCGCAGTCTGCTATGTCCTCACTTATATTATCGCGTACTTCTATACAAAGAAACATGATGTAACTGCTGCAAATCTGGATCTGTAAAGAAAGTGCAGGTCTGAAAGAGAAAAATAGTTCAAGCCAAATGAGGGGCGCCAGCTGACAGAAAGGTCATTATGGCGTCCCTTTGGGCATATAAAACCGACAGGAGGATGGAACGATGATTGATAAACAGAGAATGTACGATCGGCTGGTGCGCCTGGTAGAAGCACCAAGTATCTCCGGTACGCCGGATGAAATAACGGCGGCGCGCAGAATCGAGGAGCTGCTGTATGAGATTCCGTATTTTCAGGAGCACAAAGATGCGGTGATGCGCATTCCGGTAAAAAACGATCCGCTTCAGAGAGAACTGGTGGCGGCCTATCTGGAACTGGCGCCGGATTGCCCCGATACCGTGATTCTGACAGGGCATTATGACGTAGTGGATGTGGACGAGTATGGTCCGCTAAAGGACATCGCCTTTGATGTAGAGAAAATCACAGAACAGATCGGACAGCTGCACATGGATGAGGCCAGCCGTGCCGATCTGGAAAGCGGGGAGTGGATCTTCGGCCGCGGTACAGCCGATATGAAGATCGGCCATGCGCTTTCTATGGAACTGCTGCAGCACTACAGTGAAGAAGGCGGTCTGCAGGGAAATATTCTCTATGTGGCTGTGTGCGGCGAGGAAACCAATTCAGAGGGCATGCTGGAAGCGGTTCCGTTCTTTAATGCATTTGCGGAACAGCACAATCTCCACTATAAGGTGATGCTGCTGGCCGAATGTTTTATGCTGGACAAAGCAGAAGATGGAACGATGTATATTCAGTATGGCGGTGCCGGTAAAGTGATGCCGATGTTCTTCTGCGTCGGTCATGCGACTCACGGAGAGGAACCGTTCCTGGGACTGGATGCCAATCTTCTCAATGCGGAGGTTTATAAGCGGATGCATCTGGATCCGGAATTCTGCCAGCAGAACCATGGCGTTACCACAGCACCTCCTGCCGGCCTGAAGCTGCAGGATCTGAAAACAAACTATTCTCTGTCTTCGTCCCTGTACGCAGCGTCTTACTATAACATCGCAACGATTAAAATGCAGCCGGAAGAGACGATGGAAAAACTCCTGAAGGTGGCAGAGGATGCGTTCCGCGCCGCAAACGAAACCATCGATGAAAAAATTGCGGGCTTTACCGATTTTGCGGGGCAGCCGCCTGCAGCGTACCGGGCAGAGCCATGCGTGAAAACATTCCGTGAAATCTATGAGGCAGCGGCGAAAAATTATGATGGGGATTTGAATGAATACCTGAAATCCTACGCACAGGAGCTGATGAAAGTCAATCCGGAGATGCAGGATGCCTGCGTGAAGATCGTAAAGCGGCTGTATGAAATGCAGGATAACAACAATCCGATGATTATCGTCTCCATCATCCCGCCGTACTACCCGGATGTGAATATTGATCCGGAAGATGCTGATACGAAAAAAATGCTGCAGTGCATCGATGAGGTGATCGGCTATGCGGCAGAAAAGCATGGAGAGAAGCTGGCAACCAGTGAGTATTACGGCATTTCTGACCTGTGCTACACCTGGCTGGCAGATGGTGTGAACTTCGACGGACTGTTCGAGAACCTGGTGGGTGTGAACCTGTTCTATAACTTCCCGGGGGAAGAAATGAAGAAATTCAAAGTACCGGCACTGGTACTGGGTGCCTATGGAAAGGACCTCCACAAGTATACGGAACGGTTGCATAAGCATTACAATTTCGATGTACTGCCGGATCTATATCTGAAATATATTGACAGTATCCTGAAATAAGAAAGGAATTCGCAGAATGAAGAAAGTATTTTTCAATGCAAAGGTTTATGTGGAGAAGGGCGTTTATGCGCAGGCGGTTCTGGCAGAAGACGGTATCATCCGTGCGGTGGGCACGGATGCGGAAGTGCTGGCTGCGGCTGATGCAGACGGCCTGCCTTATGAAAAGGTGGACTGCGGCGGACGGACCATGCTGCCGGGCCTCAATGACTCTCACATGCACCTGCTGATGTTCGGCAGAAGTCTGTATAAGGTCAAGACGGATGATGTGAAGTCCATCGACGAACTGGTACAGCGGTGCCGCACCTTTATAAAGGAGCATCCGGATCGGGTGAAACACGGCATGCACTCTGTCGGATGGAACCAGGACAACTTTACAGAGGGAGAAAAGAGGATGCCGACGCGCCATGATCTGGATCGCATCAGTACGGAGATCCCTGTGGTTATGGAACGGATCTGCGGCCATATGGTGTCGGCCAATACGAAAGCCATCGAGATGCTGGGCTTTGACCGGGAAATTCCGGAAATTCCAGGCGGCGAAGTCCGGCTGGAGGAGGATGGCTTTCCAAGCGGAATTTTCACAGAAAATGCCTGCCATGTGGTGAACGCGCTGATTCCGAATCCTACCATCGGGGAGCGGCAGGAAGCCATCCTGGCCGGCATGGAATATGCCGTAGCTCACGGATTGACGTCAGTCCAGTGTAATGATGTGGGCTATCCGGAATGCAAGGGAGAGGGTGCCTTCGAAACCTACAGCCAGCTCTATGAGCGGGGAGAGGCGCTGCTCCGGTTCCGCCATCAGACCCTGTTTGACAGTCCGGAGGAATTCGAAGAATATCTGACGCATGGCGAAGGCAGCCGGGGCGGCTACGGAAAAGGATCCTGGCTGACCCTGGGACCGCTGAAGCTGTATATGGACGGCAGCCTGGGCGCCCGGACTGCCATGATGAAAAACGGCTATGTGGGCGATCCGGACAACCACGGTGTCAGCTGCATCACGCCGGAGGAGATGGACCGCTATTGCGCCATCGCGAAGAAATACGGCGTACAGGTAGTGACCCATGCCATCGGCGATCTGGCCATTGAGGAAACGATCGATGCCTATGAGAAAGCCTTCATAGATGGTGAAAACAAGCTGCGGCACAGCGTGATCCACTGTCAGATCACGGATCAGAAGCTGATCGACCGGATCGTAGAAAAAGGCATACTGGTTCAGGCACAGCCGATCTTCATGGGATCCGATATGGGCGTGATGCAGGAGATTATGGAAGAACCGCTGATTTCCACCAGTCTGAACTTCGGCACCATGCTGCGCCGCGGTGTGCACCTGTCCTATGGAACAGACTGTCCGGTAGAGGACTGCAATCCGTTCCTGAACCTTCACCAGGCGATTAACCGCCGTCATCAGAACGGCCAGCCGGAAGGCGGCTTCTATCCGAAGGAATGCGTCGATGTGGAGACGGCCATTGATGCCTACACACTGGAAAGTGCATACTGTGAGTTCCAGGAGAACGTAAAAGGGAGAATCAAGCCGGGATATTATGCAGACCTGATCGTGCTGGACAAGGATATTTTCACCTGCGATCCGCTGGAGATCAAGGATATTTTGCCTGTGCTGACGGTAGTGGGTGGAAAAACCGTGTACCAGAGAGATGAAAAATAAAATTTATTATTCGTATCATAATACATATAGAATGTAGTACATAAATTATATAGTGCAAATTTCAACAATTTCATGCGTTTTTTCTTGACAGGATATGATTATTTATATAGAATTCATTCTGTGTTTCATTCTTGTTTAAAGTATGGTAAAATAGACAAAGCAGTGTAAAACAGCGAAAGACTTGCGATGGAACAAGGGAAAGAAAGAGAGAAGAGAAAATGCTGAACGGTGAGATTATTGCGTTTGCACTATATTTTTTTGCCATGATTGGTGTCGGTATCTTTTTCTTCCTGAAGGACACGAAACGGTCTGCAGTTTCGGTTCCAGCCTGATGGACTCCAGATGGAAGGATCAGGAAACAGCGGAAGGCTTCGATGCGTAAATAAGCAATACAACAGATAAGGGGGAAAATCAGAACATGTTTCAGTTAGCGAAATACATTGAACCGGATTTTACAGAGGAGCGCTTCGTGAAGGCGCCGAACTGCCAGCTGGTCCTGGCGCCTCATGCCAAAGCGGCACCGAAGGGATTTCATGCCACCTCGATCTTTCCGGAATACTTTAAAATCGACGGACAGTGGTATCTGGCAAAAGACAGCCGGATGGACGCTGTTCCGGTATGGGATGAAAAGAGCAAAAAGGTTCATGTGGTGGAATTCCGTAATATCCGTGAAGGGGATCTGGTCGTAGTCGGCCGTACGGAGGATGCCAGCGAGGGAATCTACGTCCATGACAACTGCTGGACGAAAGAAGAGGAGGACAGCGCCAGGAACACTTTCGCGTTCCGCCAGAGCCGGAGCCGTGAAACCTCGTTCACCTATGATTACGAGACACTGATCGAGCTCCTGAAATATGAAAAAGCCCACGGCGGCTATGTGGTATGGGTTCTGGGACCTGCCTGCAGCTTTGACGTGGAGGCACGCCGGGTGATGTCAGAACTGATCGCCAACGGATACTGCCAGGCACTCCTGGCCGGCAATGCGCTGGCGACTCACGACCTGGAAGGTGCGTATCTGGGAACTGCGCTGGGCTGTGACATCCGGAATCAGCGGCTTCATGAAATGGGCCACTACAACCATCTGGACACAATCAATGCGATCAATACTTATGGTTCGATCCCGGAATTTATTGAGAAGGAAGGCATTGATGACGGAATCATCTGCAGCTGTGTGAAGAATAACGTCCCGTTCGTTCTCAACGGTTCGATCCGCGATGACGGTCCGCTTCCGGAAGTCTATGAACATACCTATGTAGGTCAGGATACGATCCGCTCTCATGTCAGAAAAGCAACGACAGTGATCGGCATGGCAACAGTTCTGCATACCATTGCCACCGGAAATATGACTCCGACGTATCGCGTGCTGGAAGACGGCACAATCCGGCCGGTCTACTTCTATATGGTAGACACTTCCGAGTTTGCAGCAAACAAGCTGGGGGACCGGGGCAGCCTGTCGGCTAAGGGAATCGTTACCAATGTGCAGGACTTCATGCGGAACCTGGCAGCGGGACTGGACCTGTAGAAACCAGCGAAATCTTTCAAAAATTTCAGAAAAATTGAGGGCCTTTGCCCTCTTTTTTGTTGCATTTCCATGGCAGAGACTGTAAACTATAAGGTGCAAAAATAAAGAACGAACCACAAGGAGGCCGGATATTTGAAACACACCATCACACCATTTCTGCTGCAGCACGCGGCACTTCATCCGATTTCTTTCCATATGCCCGGACATAAAGGTTCTGCCATCTACCGGGAGTGCGGCTACGGAGACTTTCTCGAAAGGCTGATGGACTGCGATATTACAGAAATCCCCGGCGCGGACAACCTGTTTCAGACGGAAGGCCCGCTACTGGAAATCATGCATCGTTATCAGACGATGTATCAGGCAAAGGCATCGTATCTGCTGGTAAACGGTAGCTCCGGCGGCCTGATTGCAGCGATTCTGGCGTCCGTATCCCGGGGAGGGAAGCTGATCCTGGCACGAAACTGTCATAAGTCCATTTTTAATGCATTGTCGTTAGGCGATATATCTCCGGTGTACGCATATCCTGATACCATCGCAGAATACGGGATCCTGGGGAGCATTTCCCCGGAGGAGGTGGTCCGGTGCATGGAGGAGCATCCCGATGCAGAGACAGTGATCCTGCCGTCCCCCAATTATTACGGCATCTGCAGTGACGTGAAGGCCATTGCGGAAGAAGTCCATAAGCGAGGAAAGGTTCTGATTGTGGATCAGGCCCATGGCGCTCATCTCCCGTTCTTCGCAAAATATATCGGACCGGCTTTTCCCGGCGGAGAGAAGGGGCTTCGGTTTCCGGCAGCAGCAGAGGCGCAGGGGGCTGACATCGTGATTAACAGCATCCATAAGACGCTGGCGTCCTTTACCCAGACGGCCCTTCTGAACGTGTGCACGGATCGGGTTGACCTGTATGATCTGGAAGACCGGCTGCAGGCCATCGAAAGCTCCAGCCCGTCCTATCCGCTGATGGCATCGCTGGATATCAATGCGGACCTTCTGGAACGGTGCGGGGAGGAACGGATCCGCAGCTGGGCAGAG
Organism: Bacillota bacterium; assembly: GCA_022770665.1. Classification (GTDB taxonomy): domain Bacteria; phylum Bacillota; class Clostridia; order Peptostreptococcales; family Anaerovoracaceae; genus RGIG7179. The sequence goes on along the minus strand of JALEHL010000033.1, from coordinate 14,643 downwards.
GATCTGGCCTGGTTTTATGAAGAGGCGACGAAGCAGGTGCCGGGCCTTCGGCTGATGGAGCATCCGATGCTGGATCCGACCAAGCTGAATCTGGATATGTCTGCATACGGTCTCAACGGGAATGAACTGGAGGAAGAACTGATGAAGAGAGGAATCTTCATTGAACTGGTGACGGGAAACATTCTGATGTGTATGACGGGAATCGGCAATCAGCGATCGGACTACGAAAAACTGATAGCCGCATTGAAAGAAATCGCAGGCGAGCGGATTTTGGGAAGTGAGAAGAAAAAGCAGCCGGAGGCCGTAACCAGAAGCCTTGCCATGAAACCGGTGCCGGTGAAGAAAGAGCGGATCCCGCTGCGGGAGGCGGCGGGCAGGGTCTGTGGATCCTCGGTGATCCCGTATCCGCCGGGCATTCCAATCGTGTGTCCGGGCGAGGTGTTTGATCCGGAAGTCATCACATATATTGAAGAACGCCGCAGGGCAGAAGAGAAGGTCATCGGATTAGACGGACTGGGCCGCGTCATCGTAGGCGTGGAGAAATAAAAAAGGAAGGGTTTAAAAAGGGTTAAACATGAAGCAGGCAGTAATCAACGGAAAAATCTATGTGGAAAAAGGAATCTATGCGCAGGCGCTGCTGGTGGAGGACGGGGTGATTACCTGCGTCGGAACGGAGGAAGAAGTGCGCCGCAGCGCGGGAGAAGATTGCGAAATCTATGACTGTCAGGGCCGGACTGTGATTCCCGGTCTGAATGATACCCATCTGCACTTCTTGCAGTTCGGTATGGTACTGAACCGGGCACCGATTGAGGGAAGCCGGTCAGTGGATGAAGTTGTGCAGCGGTGCAGGCAATTTATTGAAGAACATCCGCAGCGGGTAAAGAACGGGCTTCATGCCAACGGCTGGAATCAGGATCTGTTTACGGAAGGCGAAAAGCGGATGCCGAACCGCTATGATCTGGACCGGATCAGTACGGAGATTCCTGTGGTGCTGGAACGGGTCTGCGGTCATGCCATTTCTGTCAACAGCAAGGTGATCGAACTGCTGGGTCTGACGGAGGATTCGCCGCAGGTGCCGGGCGGCCAGTTCCTGAAAGGGGAGGATGGAAAACTCAACGGCATTTTCACCGAGAATGCCTGCAGCTGTGCCCTGCAGCTTTTCCCGCCGGCAACGAAGGAGGAAATGCGGGAAGCGATGGAATCTGCCATGGACTACGCGGTCAGCCGCGGCCTGACCAGCGTACAGAGCAATGATGCAGGAACCTCTTTCGGCGGGTATGATAACTTCTTTTCCCTGATGCATGAAATCTATGACGGAAATCAGGCGAAAGTCCGGTATCGGCATCAGTTGTCTTTCAAGGATACGGAAACGTATAAAGAGTTTCTGGAGGGAGAGTATCTGGATCCTCGCTACGGCGGAGATTCCTGGCTTACCATAGGGCCGCTGAAGCTGTTTAAGGACGGCAGTCTGGGCGCCAGAACGGCATATGTGAAAAACGGCTATGTGGGCGAACCGGACAATCACGGGGTAGACTGCATCTCGAAAGAGGAAATGACGGAGTTCTGCCTGCTGGCCAGGGAGCACGGCATGCAGGTGGCAACCCATGCCATCGGCGATGCGGCATGTGAGGAGACCATAGACTGCTATGAGAAGGCATTTGTGGATGGAGAAAACAAGCTTCGCCATGCACTGGTTCACTGTCAGATCACGGACCGGGGAATTCTGGACCGGATTGTGGAAAAAGATATTTACGTCATGGCGCAGCCGGTTTTCATCGACTATGACATGACCATCCTGGAGAAGCTGTGCGGACCGGAACTGGCGTCCACCTCCTACAACTTCGGCACGCTGCTCCGGGAAGGGGCACACCTTTCCTACGGAACCGACTGCCCGGTGGAAGACTGCAACCCGTTTGAAAACCTTTATATGGCAGTGACGCGGAAAGACAGAAACGGGAATCCGGAAGGCGGTTTTTTCCCTGCAGAATGTGTTGATGTGGAGACTGCTGTCGATGCCTATACGCTGGAAAGTGCCCGGAATGAATTTCAGGAAGACCGGAAGGGTCGGCTGAAACCGGGATACTACGCCGATCTGGTGGTGCTGGACCGGGATATTTTCACGGTGGATCCAATGGAGATCCGCCAGATTCTGCCGGTTATGACCATGGTGGGCGGAAAGATTGTCTATACCCGTTGAACCGTCATGCAAAAAAGCATAAAACAGCATCAGAATCTTGCATGAAGAAAAAACCGAAAAAAGACTGAAATCGAAAAAGCGTTGAAATTTCAACGCTTTTTCTGTTGCCTTCAGGTGTGGCACGCGTTTTGCATTGCAATAAAGCAGAAAAACAAAATATCAACTGGAGGTTTTAAGATGATAAAAAAAGTAGCAGTAGTAGGCGCTGGAATCATGGGAAATCAGATTGCAATGCAGGTCGCCATTCATGGATATGAGGTTGTCTGCTATGATATCAGTGAAGAGATGGTAGGAAAAGCTGCGGCGTTCTCAAAAGACTGGTTTGAAAAAAGAATTCAGAAAGGAAAAATGGAAGAAGCGGAAGCAAAAGAAATTCAGGAACGGCTGACATTCTCCACGGATATTCAGCTGGCTACAAAAGATACGGATCTGGTACTGGAAGCAGTATCCGATAAGGTAGAGGTGAAAAAGGCGGTCCTGAAGCAGCTGGATGCCCTGACACCGGATCACTGCATCTTCGCCAGCAACAGTTCCTATATCGTAAGCTCCAGATTCGCGGATGCGGTAAAGGATCCGAGCAAGGTGATCAATGTGCATTTCTTTAATCCGGCACTGGTGATGAAAATTGTGGAGGTCGTGAAAGGGCCGCACGTATCGCAGGAAACATTTGATACGGCATTTTCGTTTGTTGAGTCGATCGGCAAGACGCCGGTAAAAATCGAAAAAGAAATCTACGGATTTGTAGTAAACCGCATTTTCAGTGCATTAACCAGAGAGGCCTGCTATCTGGTGGATATGGGAATCGCTTCGCCGGAGGATATCGATACCGCTGTGAAGGGCGTACTGGGCCATTCCATGGGACCTCTGGAGACGCTGGATATGACAGGAATCGATCTGGAGTACAGCGTGTACATGGAAAAATTCAAGGCATCCGGAAAGAAGGAAGACCTTCCTGCAGCCTGCCTGACAGAACATTACAGCAAGGGCGAGTACGGCCGCAAATCAGGAAAAGGGTTCTACGATTACAGCAAGAAATAAACCGGAGGCCCGGAGCGACAGACGCGTTCGAAATCAGCAGAACTTGTTTTAACAGCCGGATGACCTCCGGCTGTTTTTTTCGGTATAACGGGCACGACGATCCTTTTGCGTGAAAACGCCATGCACAGAAAAATGCAGTCCTGCATGAAAAACCGGGAGCAGAGAAAGAAAAAATGCAGAAACGCATACAGAAAAACTGGCCCGCGGAAAAGAAACTGCGATTCTCGACAAAACAAATGCTAAAAATTATTTTTTTTAATGATTTTTGCATGGGCTTGTTGTATAATATATAACGTATGATTTTGTATAAATTTTAGAAAGGAAGGTCTCAACGAAATGAGTCAAAAACATTTACAGAGCATTCATGTGAGCCATTACAAGCATACAGCCGGGTGTGCGACCGAAGTAATGCCTGTACCTGATGTTGTAAAAATTTCCATGTCTCAGCATATAGGAGCACCTTGCAAACCTTTAGTAAAAAAAGGAGACTACGTGAAAGTAGGACAGCTTCTTGGCGATACCGACGCGTTCGTCAGTGCACCGATCCACTCCAGCGTTTCCGGAACCGTTACCGGTATCGAAGAACAGCGTTCTGCTTCTGGCGGAAACGACACACTGGTCGTGATCGAAACAGACAAAAAACAGGAAATCTTTGAAGGCATTCAGGTACCGACTGCGAATGATCTGCCGGAATTCGTCAAGGCGATCAGAGCAAGCGGCCTGGTAGGCCTGGGCGGGGCATCCTTCCCGACCCACATCAAGTTCAATCCGAAGAACATCGATGAGGTACATACACTGATCGTCAATGCGGCAGAATGTGAACCGTTCATTACATCGGACCACCGCCTGATGCTGGAAGATGCGGAAGATCTGATCGCCGGATGCCAGCTGATCATGAAATATGTCGGCCTGGATCAGGGGTATATCGCCATCGAGGAAAACAAGATGGACGCAATCGAGTATCTGGATAAGGTGCTTGCGGAAAAAGGAATCACCAACATTAAAACCTTTAAACTGCAGGCGAGATATCCGAAGGGCGCAGAACGTGTGCTGGTTTATGAAATCAGCGGGAAGACAATGAACGCGGGCGTGCTTCCGGCTGACCTCGGATTCATTCTGGATAACGTTACTACAGTAGCCTTCGTCGGCCAGTACTTCAGAACCGGTATGCCGCTGATTCAGAAAAGAGTGACGGTCGACGGCGATGCAGTCGCGAATCCGAAGAATGTAATGGTTCCGATCGGGGCACAGATCTGCGATGTCATTGATTTCTGCGGAGGATATAAGCAGGAGCCTAGAAAGATCCTTATGGGCGGACCGATGATGGGAAGAGCGATTTTCTCTGACGAAATGCCGATCGTGAAGAATAACAACGCGATTCTGGCATTCTCCGGGGCGCAGTCCATGGTCAAGGAAGAAACCGCCTGCATCAATTGCGGAAGATGTCATCAGGCATGTCCGTTCAAGCTGCTTCCGACCGCACTGGCCGCAGCGTATGAAAAGAGAGATGCACAGGCTTTAAGTGATCTGAAGGTAATGCAGTGCATGGAATGCGGAAGCTGTTCCTATATCTGTCCTGCCAGAAGACCGCTGAGCTTCATGAACAAGCTTGGCAAAGCGGTAGTAAAGGAGGCTGGAATTAAGTAATGGATAAGAAAACATATAACAACCTGGTTGTATCTTCCTCACCGCATATCGTGACCAATATGGATACATCCAGAACGATGGCGACGGTTATGATCGCGTTGGTTCCGTCTCTGCTGGTCAGCACATGGGTGTTTGGCGTCAGAGTACTTCTTCTGACTGCGGTCTGCATCGCAGCCAGCATGTTCTTTGAATGGGCATTTAATAAGCTTTTGAAAAAAAGACAGACAGTGGGAGATCTTTCCGCTGCACTGACCGGTATGCTGATCGCATTCAATGTACCGTCCGGTCTTCCGATCTGGATCGCTGTCGTCGGCTGTTTTGTGGCCGTAATCGTGGCGAAGCAGCTGTTCGGCGGCATCGGCAAGAATATTGTGAATCCGGCGATCACTGCCAGAATTGTGCTGTTCCTTTCCTTCACGACGGAAATGACCACCTGGCCGACACCGAATCCGCTTCATGCGGATGCAGCCACCGGCGCAACACCGCTAGGCATTCTGGCGGAGGGCGGCGGTGAACTGCCGAGCAACATGATGATGTTCCTGGGTGTGATCGGGGGCTCCATGGGTGAAGTCAGTGCCATCGCACTGCTCATCGGCGGCCTGTTCCTGATCTGGAAGAAGATCATCAGTCCGATCATTCCGGCATGCTTCATCGGCACAGTATTCGTATTTTCATTTATTTACTACGCGGCAACGGGAGATGGAAGCGCACTGAACATGGCAATCTTCCATGTGCTGGCCGGCGGCGTAATGCTGGGTGCCTTCTTTATGGCAACGGATTATGTCACGACACCGCTTCTGCCGATGGGCAAAGTGATCTTCGGCGTAGGCTGCGGCCTGCTGACCATGATCATTCGTCTGTGGGGTCAGTATCCGGAAGGTGTATCCTTCTCTATCCTGATCATGAACTGCCTGACTCCGCTGATCGAGGACTTCTGTCAGAAGAGAATGTATGGAGGTGCAAAGAAAAATGAAAAGTAATACATATAAAGAATACATTGCACCTGTAGTGGTTCTGGTGGCAATCTGCCTGGTGGTTACTTTTGCACTGGCATACGTCAACTCGATCACTGCACCGATCATCGAGGCAAACACCATTGCGACTGCCAATGCGGCCAGAGCAGAGCTTCTGCCGGCAGCAGACAGTTTCACCCAGTATGACGGGGATCTGGTCGTTATGGAACCGGATAAAGTATATGTAGATGACTGCTATGTTGCAGATAACGGAGCAGGAATCGTTGTAACGGTAAAGACCAAATCCTTCGGCGGCATTCTGACAGAAATGGTTGGAATCGACGCAGATGGTGCCATTACGGGTGTGAAGGTGACGGATCATTCCGATACAGCTGGTCTGGGAACGAAAGCGCATGATCCGGCTTACCTGGAACAGTACAAGGGCCTCACCGAATATACAGATGTAACAGCCAAGAAGGATGCAAACATCACACCGGTAACCGGCGCAACCGTGTCCTCCAATGGCGTGCACTATGGCGTATGTGCAGCCCTTGAGCAATTCAAAGCAATGGGAGGTGCTAACTAATGGAAAAGAAATCAAGTAAATTAGCCATCCTGACGAAAGGTATCATCAAGGAAAACCCGAACCTGGTACTGCTGCTGGGTACTTGTCCGACACTGGCGACCACCAGCTCGGCTCTGAACGGTGCCGGCATGGGCGTATCCGCCATGGCTGTACTGATCTGCTCCAATATTGTAATTTCCTTGTTGTCAAAGATTATACCTGATAAAGTAAGAATCCCGTGCTACATTGTTGTAATCGCAGGATTCGTAACCGTAGTGCAGTTTGTGCTGAAGGCATTCGTGCCGTCCCTTTACAACTCGCTCGGATTATTTATCCCTCTGATCGTTGTAAACTGCATCATCCTTGGAAGAGCGGAAATGTTCGCATCCAAGAACAATGTCGTAGACTCCGCACTGGATGGTATCGGCATGGGCCTTGGGTTCACTCTGTCCCTGACTGTGATCGGTGCTGTAAGAGAACTGCTGGGTGCAGGTAGCATTTTCGGTATTGCGCTTCCTTGGCTGAATGCACATCCGATGATGATCATCGCACTGGCTCCGGGCGGATTCTTCATTTACGCATGCACGATCGCTGCCATCAATTTCATTACGAAAGGTAAGGGTGTGAAAGGCAGCTTCGACTGCCACGGCTGTGCGATGGCGTCCATCTGCCAGCAGGAAAAATGCCTTGCAGAACTGGAGAAAGGAGTTGAAGCATAATGAGTTACTTCTCGATTTTACTTGGGATTATTCTGGTAAATAACTATGTGCTGGCTCAGTTCCTCGGTATCTGCCCGTTCCTGGGCGTATCCAAGAAACTGGATTCTGCCGTTGGTATGGGTGTGGCTGTAATTTTCGTAATGGTGCTGGCAACTGCAGTTACCTGGCCGATTCAGCAGCTTCTGAACCGGTTTGAGATCGGATATCTGCAGACAATTGTGTTTATTCTTGTCATTGCGGCACTGGTGCAGTTCGTGGAAATGGCACTGAAAAAGTTCATCCCTTCCCTGCATAAGGCGCTGGGTGTATATCTGCCGCTGATTACCACAAACTGTGCAGTACTCGGTGTCTGCATCAGCAATATTGATGACGGTTATACGTATCTGCAGTCTCTGGTGAACTCTCTGGGTGCCGGCATCGGCTTCCTGCTTGCCATGGTCATCTTCTCCGGCATGAGAAGAAAGATTGAGGACAACACGGATGTTCCGAGAGCCTTCCAGGGCGTGCCGATCACGATGACCGCTGCTGCGCTGTTATCCCTTGCTTTCATGGGATTCGGCGGTTTAGTATAGAAGAGGGAGGCGATTTGAAATGATGGATATTATTACACCAGTAATACTGGTTGCAGCAATGGGTTTCGTATTTGCCGTAATCCTTACAATTGCTTCCAAGATTTTCTATGTGCCAGTTGATGAAACGGTTGTGAATCTCCGTGCAGAACTTCCTGGCGCTAATTGCGGTGCCTGCGGATTCGCCGGCTGTGACGACTATGCAGGTGCTCTTGCAGCCGATCCGTCCATCGGAACAGCGAAGTGCCCGGTTGGCGGCGCAGATTGTGCGGCGAAACTGGCGGCAATCCTGGGTGTTGAAGCCGGAACAGCAGAGCCGCAGGTTGCTGTAGTGATGTGTAACGGAAATGCCGAAGCGGCCAAGACACTGATGGAATATCAGGGCCTGTCAACCTGTGCAGCTGCCAAACAGCTTTTCGGCGGTCTTTCTGCCTGTCGTTACGGCTGTATGGGTCTGGGTGACTGTGCAGCCGCCTGCCCGTATGGTGCCATTCAGGTATGCAATGGTGTAGCAGTTGTAAACCGTGAACTCTGCGTGGGCTGCGGCATCTGTGCAAACCAGTGCCCGAACCATGTGATCCGCATTGCACCTGCCAAGAACAAAGTTGTGGTTCAGTGCAATTCCAAGGATAAGGGTGCCGTTACCAGAAAGAACTGTGCAAACGGCTGCATCGGATGCAAGAAATGTGAGAAGAGCTGCAAGTTCGAGGCGATTCATGTGGAAGATAACCTGGCCATGATTGATCCGGAAAAGTGCAAGAACTGCGGCCTCTGTGCGAAAGAGTGCCCGACCGGCGCAATTCTTAATATGAGAGCCAAGAGAAAGCCGACTGCATCGGCTGCATCTGCAGCTTCGAAAGCACCTGCTCCAGCAGCGGAAGCACCAAAGGCTGAAGCTTCTGCAGCAGAAGCGGAAACACCAAAAGAAGAATAAGAGACAACCTTTCTAAAATGAAATAATACCCCCCTGCGGAAGCTGTGGAGTGCAGCTGCTGCAGGGGGGTTGCTTATGTGCGCCCGGCGGGCGCACGTTCTAATGGGTGAAAGTCCCTAATCTGCCCGGTAGCGGGAAGAATATAGCCGAACACCAAGGGTGTCTGTCGCGAGGCAGAATCTGAAGGAAGGTGCAGGCAAATCTCCGGTCTGACGAATGGAAAACATATCAGGCTCTGCATGAGGGTAAGGCTGCATAGCAAGTCGAAGTCCCAATAGCTACACGGAATCAAGCAGGGTAAATATGGCAGATGGACGGAGAAAAAGAACGTGTGAGTACCCGGGGAGGTCTGTACGGTATGCTCTGAAAAGAGTAACCAGTATCGCGAGGTACTGCTGGACGTACAGAAGTCAGCAGAGGTCGTAGAGTGAGGAAGCTTCTGTAATGGAAGTGGAGCGAAGGACCGAATCAATAGGGGTCCTAAGTATGACAGAGAAAGGAGGAGTGGCCGATGAAGGCAGAAAACATTGATAACAATGACTGTCCGCAGAGAGATAGTGCGGAACATGAAGGGTATGCGGAAGTGCGCAGGTCATTCCGCTCGATATGGAAAGAAAGGGACAGTGCAGAGCCGGAACTCTTAGAAAAGATACTGGACAGAGACAATCTGAACAGAGCTTTTAAAAGGGTGAGGAAAAGGAAAGGCGCACCGGGAGTCGACGGGATGACCGTGGATGAGGCCGGAGCATATTTCAGGGAAAACAAAGACGAACTGATCCGGAGAATCAAACGGGGAAAATATACACCCGACCCGGTAAGACGTGTGGAGATTCCCAAACCAGACGGCGGGATGCGAAAGCTTGGTATTCCGACTGCCAAAGACCGTGTGTTTCAGCAGGCAATCACGCAGAAACGGAAGAAGGTGCCCCGCAGGGCGGGAACTTGTCGCCGCTGCTGGCAAACATCGATCTGAATGAATTCGATAAAGAATTTGAAAAGAGAGGAATTGAACGGATGGTTGTACCATCCAATCAGGGCATGCATATGGAAACAATGGAAGCTACCGAGGACAAAGATGAGAAATCTGATGAAACTCGGAATTCCAAAATACTACGCGCATATGGCGGCTAACAGTCGCAGAGGAAACTGGTTCACATCAGCTACAAGCACGGTCAACAGAGCCTTATCAAAAGAAAACTGATATACAATGGGTTTTATGACTTATCCATCGCATATCAGTCTAAGCACGTCAACTATTGAAACCGCCGTATACCGAACGGTACGTACGGTGGTGTGAGAGGACGGCGGCTAATCACCGCCTCCTACTCGATTCGATGGAAAATTCAGAGGAGACGATGCAGGTAATTCCTTCCATCTTCTGTGATCATGGTACCGCCGCGGCCCTTGCCAATTTCCAGAAACCCCCTTTTCTCCAGATCAGAAAGAATCTTACGAAGACGACTGTCACTGATATCCAGTTCGTTTTCATGAAGAAAATTCAGCATGGCAGTCCGTCCGATTCCGTGCGAGAGAGATGTATTTGCCTCGATCAGCTTCAGCAGTGTTTTTTCCAGATGGTCAGACATGGCAGCATTTGCTGGTCTGGAATCAGGCATCGCAAAAGAATTCTGATAGATGTACTCCGGCAGAGAGCTGAGGGCGTCATAGTATGCTGTCACATTTTCGATTTCTCTGATATTTCCCGGCCAGTCATAGGACAGCAGAATACGTCGTTCCTCACTGGACAGAGAGCGATATGCAGGGCCCATGAAATGCTCTAGAAGAAGCGGGATGTCTTCTCTCCGATTGCGCAGCGGAGGAAGATGAAATGCAAGCACGTTCAGCCGGAAGAACAGGTCTTGACGGAATTCTCCATTTTTGACCGCTTCTGCAAGATCCTTGTTGGTAGCAGTAATCAGACGCACATCGATATCCATCAGCCGGTCACCGCCCAGGCGCATGATCTGCTTCTCCTGAATGACACGAAGAAGCTGGCTTTGCAGTTTCGGTGAAATATCACCGATTTCATCAAGAAAGATCGTGCCGTGGTTGGCCTGTTCGAAAAGCCCCACCTTCCCTTTTTCACGAGCTCCGGTAAAAGCACCGGGCTCGTATCCGAATAGTTCGCTTTCCAGCAGGTTTTCCGGAAGGGCTGCGCAGTTGATTGCAACGAATGGTTCCTTGTTCCGGAAAGAACCATTATGGATGGACTGGGCCATCAGTTCTTTTCCGGTACCGCTCTCACCGCTGAGGAGAACGGTAAAGTCGGTGGGTGCAATTTTTGAAATTTTCGAAATGAGGTCGTCCATGACCTGAGACTGATGAATAATATCCCGGAACTGATAACGCGCCACATAGCCCTTTTTCACATTCTGCTGACTGTAAAGTTCCAATTCGTTTTCTTCTTGAAACAGAATGAAGTAGCCGATGGTTTCATCCATAATGGAAAAGGTGTATTTGTCGCAGTGATAGTTGATACCGTTTACGCTGATGATGGCGGAGATGGTTTCGTTCTCTTCCAGCAGATCTTTTGGAACATAATCCAGGATATTGATATGGCGTGTTTCTGAGGCATGTAACAAAGAGAGTGCTTTTTTATTGGCAAAAACGGAACGAAACCGGCTGTCCACGAGCAGCATGGCATATGGGCCGGAATTGGAGATATGATCCAGCATTTCCCCCTTCAGATAGCTGAAGATGTAGTTATCGTGATAGGAAGTGTCCGGTTCGACCAGTGTCTTGATATGGCGGAACAGGTTCCGGTTGATCACGTTGACATCCAGATCCAGAAAACGCATCAGTGTGTAGACTGTGCTGAAACTGATCTGACGGATACCTACATCAATGACATTTTTTATATGTTTCGGCACGTACTGCGGTGCGCCCGTGGTAATTGCAACAGAGAAATCATCATACGCATGGGTATTCCGCAACGGGAAGTCAAGGGGTGTCATGTTTATGTGGCCCACATTCAGATAGGAAAGTGTGGCAACCAGTTCCTTGGAGGAATTGGTTCCATCATTGACAACGAGCACATCGGTGTTCTCCGGAATGGCGAGAATCTGTTCCAGACTTCCCTTCGGAAAACTGCGTTCCAGAGCAAAGATCGCAGTGTAATCACTGACATGATGCCGCAGATACTCGAATGGCACTTCGTGTTCCATCAAATATGCATCTTCGTGGAGGACCGTATCTTCCTGAAAAAGTTCCGTATAATACAGTGTAAATTCGACATATTCCTCGAAAATATTCTCCAGTGATTTTTTCAGATAATCCATGGCGTCCGCGTTTTCCGTGTTGGCGAAAACGATACCGACATGCTTCATGATGTGCCCTCCTCCCGGCTGTTTTTATACGAACAGTATACCACAATGGGATGCGAAAACAAGATAAAATGAGATAAACTCCCGGGATGCCTCTCGATTTTATGAGTTAAATTATAGAAAAAAATAAATACACAAAAAATATGAAAATTCGACAATGCAGCATAGACGAATCGGGATGTCGGTGCTATAATATCGAATATAAATTCTAAAATACTAAACTTTATAAGGCAAACCATGTGTAAGAAAAAAAGAAGAAAAAAGGATATTGCTGCATTACTGCTGAGCCTGATGATCCTGCTTCTGCCGGGAAGCGCCATGGCAGAAAGTGCGCAGGAGGATCCGACGCCAAACACCACCGCGGCGATTCTGTATGAAGCGACCACCGGCACCGTGCTGTACGAAAAAAATGCAGATGAGCAGCGGCTGCCTGCCAGCATGACGAAGATTATGACAGCCATACTGGTGCTGGATCAGAACCCGCAGCTGGAAGGAGAGTTCACCGTATCGGATGATGCAGTCAGTCCGTATTACTGCAGCTATATGATCCCGCAGAAGCATCTGCTGGGCGGGGAAGTTATCTCATATGAAGACTGTATGCGGTTCATGCTGGTACGGTCCGCAAACGATGCAGCCAATGCCCTTGCTTTTGAAATCGGCGGCTCCATGAAAGGTTTCACCGATATGATGAACGCCAAAGCGGAGGAGCTAGGATGCGAGAACACCCATTTTTCCGACCCTTCGGGCCTGTCATCCTACAAGCATTATACTTCCGCCAGGGATATGGTGAAGATGGCGGAATATGCGATGCAGTTCGAGAAATTCCGGGAACTGGTGCTGCAAGACGGCGGCACAATTCCGCCTTCGAATAAGCGGCAGAAAGGATTTGACTACGAGCCTGTAAATGGCATGGTATTTCCTGATGAGCGGTGCGATAATCCATACGTCCAATATATGAAAGGTATCAAAGACGGATGGATTCCGCAATCCGGATACTGCTACACCGGCTGCATGGAAAAAGATGGCCTGGTCTGGTATTCGGTAGTCTTTGGAGGAGAGGACATTCCCGATGGAAGCGGGGGCTACCTGCAGGGTGCGTATGTTGATACGGTAGCCTTATATGATATGACACAAGGCCTAACTGCAGAGGATCTGAAAAAGCCGAACCCTGCAATCTGGATTACAGTGATTGTAATTGCAGCAGCCGTGGCAGCAGCATGCGTGTTTGTATGGCGCAGAAAAAAGAAATAATGGGTTAAAATAGGATGAATCACCCCGAAAAAACACCTATTATTGCTTGCAAAATCTTCAAAAAGCCGTATTTTCAATAGAGAACAACTTTTTCATGTTGGCTTGTTTTTTGCAAAAGAAAAATAGATGTATTCATGTTTATGCAGGAAAAGAACAAAGCCTGCCGAGATGAAAATATAAAGAAAAGAAGAGTAAAGAGAATGGTAAGAGATACGAAAGAGCTGGAATTGTATCTGGATAAAATGTTCGAAGAGAAAAAGTATCCAGGTGTAGCAATCTGTATCCGAGGTCCGGAGGGCATCCTTTTCGAAAAGGGCTACGGATATAGAAACATGGAAGAAAAAAAAGAAGTAAACGGTGATACAGTTTTCGGAATTGCATCCATGAGCAAGTCTCTGACTGCCCTTGCCTGCTGCATTCTCGCAGTGGAAGGGAAGATGAGCCTGGAAGATCCTGTAGTAAAATACTTCCCGGATTTTCATATACCGGGGGCAGCGGATGAATGTGTAACCGTCAGGACTCTTGCAATGCACCGGGCAGGCATTCCGCCGATGGAACCGCTGGAATGGTCCATCGCTATGAACAGCAAGGAGAGAGATACCCACTGGTACCGTGAGATGGTCCGCACTTCTCCGAACAAGATGGATAAAATTGAAGATATCGTGGATTACATCACAGCGGGAAATTATAAGCCGCTGGGTGCCCCGGGAGAATACATGAGCTACTCCAATGAAGGCTATGCACTTCTGTCCTATATTGTAGATCAGGCAGCAGGCATCACACTGGAAGAGTTCCTCACGGAACGGATCTTCAAGCCGCTGGGCATGACCCGCACGATTCTGGATCTGGACTGCAGTGAAGCGAGAAAACTCGCGGGTGATGACAATATCACCAGCCTGTTTGAGATCGATGAAGAAACCGGAAAACTGGTCTGGGATGATAACTGGTCTGTGCTTCCGCCATTCCGTGGATGTGCCTGTGTGAAATCCACTTCAAAGGATATTACGAAATATTATCAGATGCTCAGCAACGGCGGGAAATGGGATGGAAAGCAGGTTATTCCGGAAGAAGCCGTCGAGCTGATGGTTGGAAAAGCGTTCCCGCTGCGGAAGAAACCGTTCTATACCATGGGGCTCTGGAAGAGGGAGTTCAACGGAAGAATGATCTGTGAACATTCCGGCGGACTTCATGGTGTATCCACGCAGGGCGGCTTTATGGACGGCGGCTACGCGGTAGCAGTTCTGTGCAACCAGGGAGATCTTGGAATGGAAGATTTCCAGTGGGTATGCTATAATTACATCATGGGTCTTCCGCTGGATACAACTCAGAACTGGGCAGAACCGTGCGGAAAGACGTTCAGTCTGCAGGATGGACTTTGCGGAGACTTCCTGTCGAAGGAAGGCATTCCGGTACATACGGTCGTTTCTGTGGAAGACGGCCAGCTGGT
>JALEHL010000018.1 GCA_022770665.1 Bacillota bacterium | reverse complement strand
ATTATACAATACTGCTATGAAAATTTCAACACGTCTTAGAAAAAAACTTCTGTTTCATTTACTTGTTTTCAAGTATCATTAAACTTCCGGATGTTGTGTCAATGCGGAAGGTATGGTTCCCGCTGCCGCAGATGAATTCATCACTGTCCTTTTTCAGACTTATGTCACTTTCAATTTCTCCGCTGACCGTATCATAACGCACCGCAAAATCCGACCGTCCGGGCACTGCAAGAGTCACATGGCCGGACACCGTCCCGATTTCACAGTCTACTGCATCTGCTTTGATCCGAGGTGCGCTGATGTCAGCAGAAACCGTTTCAATTTCCAGCACATCCAGTTCCAGTCCTTCCGGAATCGTTACATTCAGTTCTTTTTCCAGTCCGTTTGTCTTCCAGGTACCGGCATTGCAGTACTTCACCCGAAGAGTGTCACCATCCTGCTTCCATCGCATGATCAGATCATCGGGCAGTTCTTTATTTGCCGTTTCTTCCAGTAGAATCGCATCATTTTCTGAAACAGTTACATTTACTTTACCTGAAAGCCACTCGATCTCCAGATTCTTTACGGCTGCATCGGCGGGTCCTCCGCCCACAGTATAAGTTTCCGCATCCTCATAATCAAACGTACTTCCTGCATTACCACCATTGAAATGCACCACACAGCCGGTCAGAAGCAGCATACACCCCATGCAGATCAGAACAACAACACAAAATAATTTTGTTCTCATGATTTTATACCTCCTTTTTAACCAGTAAAGGCGGCTTTAAACTGGCCAGGGCAGTCATCGCCACATAAATCCCCGCCAGAATCACCAGCGATATCGTCAGAATGATGTACATCATTTTGAGTTCCACCTTATCCCCAAAGAAATACAGGTTGCAGTCCACGGAGTCCCGAATGGCTTCCACCACTTCCTGCGGGAATCCCTGATTTCCCATTTCCTCGAACACACCCCGCAGTGCATGATTTCGAAGCAGGGAGGTTCCGTATGTACCAGGCAGGAAGGACAATATTTTCTGCAGTCCCTCGGAGAACTGGGAAATCGGCATATACGCACCGCAGAGAAAACCGTAGCCTGCACTGACGATAGTCCCCACCGCGGAAGCCTGCCCACTGGTAGACAGCGGATAATTCACGCAGGACGACAGACCCGTGCCAAACAGCACCAGCAGAACGACATCCAGCAGCAGAAACGCCACATCACTGACTGTCAGGTACCAGCCCGCATAGCGCAGATACCCAAGGCACACGGCTGTAGCCAGCAGGCAGATCAGCAGAGTAGTCACCAGCGTAGACAGATAGTAGCTCATGGCCAGCACCCTGCCCTTCACCGGAGTGATGGTCAGATCCCGTCTTGCACCGCTCACCTTATCCTGTACCATCAACAGATTGGAACAGAACGCCACCGTTACACAGCTGACCGCCAGCAGAGAAGATACCAGTTGGCCTCCCACACAGCCGCCGATCAGCCTGTCCGGCACAGAGGAATCAGCCGCCTCCAGTGCACTGCGGAACGTATCCTCATAGACATTGCTGAGAAACGTCCCGTACAGCACCAGCAGAATCAGCGGCGTGATCAGAGAAGTGAAAAACATTCCCTTATCCTTAAAATACAGCTTCGTGTTGCGCTTTACCAGCGCGCCAAGTCCTGTCATTTCTCTATACCTCCAACCAGTTTTTTCCCGGTCACTGCCAGGAATACATCGTCCATTTTCCCCTTGGTAATCTCATAATCCCGGAACAGTTCCGGATGCTGCAGGATCAGTGCCGTAGCAGCCCCGGTATCCGGCACGGCGATCCGAAAGCCATCCCGCACCGCCTCATACTCGGCGTCCAGCAGCCGGACCTCTGCCTCCAAAGCACCGTACAGCGTAATGAAATCTCCGGTATACCCATTTTTCAGCTGCAGCGGCGTTCCCTCGGCGGCAATGCGGCCTTTGTCAAGAATTACCACGTAATCTGCATCTGCAGCCTCTTCCATGTAGTGCGTGGTGAGAAACACCGTCATATTATCATTTCTTCTCAGATTACTGATCACACGCCAGAGTATGCTTCTTGTCTGCGGATCCAGCCCGGTTGTCGGCTCATCAAGAATCAGAATTTTCGGCTTGTGGAGCAGTGCACGGGCGATATCAATGCGCCGTTTCTGCCCGCCCGAGAGCTTTCCCAGCGTACGCTTCAGTAAATCCTCAAAATCCAGAAGCCCGGCCAGTTCTTCAATGCGCGCTTTCATGGCCTGCCCGCGGAGTCCGTACAGAGCAGCTCTGCTTTCCAGGTTGTCCCGAACCGTCAGCTCCTTATCCAGCACAGAATTCTGAAACACCACGCCCAGACGCCGCCGGATGCTGTCCGGATCGGTATCCAGATCAATCCCGTCGATCAGCACGCTTCCCCCATCCTTCGGCAGCTGCCCGCAGAGAATGTTGATGGTGGTGGATTTTCCTGCACCGTTGATGCCCAGAAACGCAAACAGTTCCCCTTCTTTTACACGGAAGCTCAGATCCTGCACCGCTTTTACAGTACCATAGCTTTTATTCAAATTAAATATCTCAATCACGTTTTTCATCCTCATACCCCTTTTCTTCTTTCCTTTCCTGTTCTCTGCCAGACGAAAATGATATACTGCAAAAAAACAGATGGTTTGCTTAAGTTCCTGGAGAACCATTTCGCCGTGTGGTTTCGCATTTCATAATACTATTATAATGCATATTTCTAATAAAATCGAGGCGTGAAGTATAGCAAAATGTGTCATTTTTCGAGAAAAAATCATATTCCGGTCTAAGCGGTCTCTGCAGTTCCTTTTGCCAGTGCTTTTCTTACTGCAGCACGTATGACTTTACTGGACATGGTTGCACCGGATACACAGTCCACTTCGCTGGAATTCTGTCGGAGCATTTCCGGGATCATGCCTTCTGCCGGTTTCCCTTTGCCATTTTCATGTCGAATCAACTGGATGTCGGTCATTTTATGGTCTTTCACTTCCACTTTTACCGTAACCTTCACCAGTGCAGTTTCTTCTGTTCCTTCATAAACGCCGTCTTCCACGGCAGACAAGTCAATAACAGCAACCGCATCCAGTCTGTCGTACGTCTCACTAATCTGATGATTCATGACCATCCTGAAGCCGAAAGCTGAAAGTCCCAGTAAAACTACAATGATCAAAATTACTTTTAATGATTTTTTCATTGATACCATCTCCAATCTTTACATATTCTTTTTCACAAAAAAACAGCACTGATCGTTGACTCGATACAGCGCTGCGTCTAATGCGTCTGGCTAATTAATCTTACATGATAGTTTTCTGCTTTGATCAGCATCTCCTGTTTACATTTGGGACAAAACAAAGGAAAATCTTTCAGTTCTGTCGTCTCCAATAACTGCAGGCGGGTTTTACCGCCGCAGATAGGGCAATAAACCCATTTTTTTATATGGCCCATTCTGTTTCACCTCTTAATGTAAATGTTTATCTGGCTAACTATTATTAGCTATATTATAGGCTAATAACAATTAGCTGTCAAGCATTTATTTATTAAGGAACAGGTATTTATAAAAAGCTCTCTACCGTATCCCGATTCTCATATAATACACAGCCGCCAACATGCTCTTCCATCAATGCTCCACTGCTTTGCAGTTTCATAAACAGTCTGGAATGCAATGCCTCCATTAAAGTCGTGTTTCTCACATTCACATCCGAATATGGTGAAAATGGACATGGTTCTGCACCGCCATGAGAATTGATATGAAAGAATCCTCTTCCAGCAGCAATACATCCCCCGGACGCCTTTTCATCTCCGGGGAAGGCTAAAACGATCATATCCTGATATTTCTTTCTGATTTCCGCGAGACGCTGGTTCAGATACGTTCTTTCCGCATCCCCCGGTGCCTGTTCCTGCAGTTCCGTTGACATTGGCACGAATTCCACGAAAAACAGCGCTTTACAGTTTCTTCCCTCCAGTTTTTCAATAAATGCATCGGAGGTTACTTCCTCCAGGTTCTCTTTTGTGACGGTGACAGAAGCACCAAACAGCAGTTTTTCGTTCTGCAGTTCTTCCATGGCAGAGAGAACCTTCCCGTATATTCCTTCTCCTCTTCTGGCATTGGTATAGTTTTCTCTTCCTTCCATACTGAATACCGGAAGCAGGTTCCTGCTTTTTTTCAGAAGTTTAATATATGTATCATCTATAAGTGTCCCGTTTGTAAATATCGGGAACAGAATATTCTGCCTGCTTCCGGCCTTTTCAATCACGTCGCGGCGGATCATCGGCTCGCCGCCTGCCAGAAGGACAAAACTGATTCCCATTTCCTCAGCCTGCTCAAAAATGTGATCCCATTCCGCTGCAGTAAGCTGCTCTGCCGGTTCCATGTCTGTGCAGGAATGAATCGCCCTGGCATAACAGCCTGCACAATGCAGATTGCAGCTGCTGGTTATACTGGCAATGAGAAACGCTGGAATATGCTCTCCTTTCCTTTCTGAAAGTTTCCGTTTCTCCGATGCTGCTTTTGCTGACGCTGCAAACATGCCCATAAAAATACTTTGCGCCGGATTGGTCAGCGTAACCTTTACTGCATTTTTAACGATGTTTTCTACACCGGCTGTAAGATATTCGTGAATATTTATCTTTTCTTCCATTCATTTTGCCTCCATTTTCTGTTCTTTCTTTCGATAAATCCGTAAGTATTCGTCGGGATTCAGCATTTTTTGAAGATCCGCCGCGACATTCCGGGCTGCTTCTTCGGCTATTTTCGCTTTTGTTTCATTGTCCATTTTTACATCCGTCAGAACCTGATCACGGAAACGGTTCTGTTCATACCACTTAACCGGTTCTGAAAGATTTTCCAGACTTACCCGGCTGCCTCCATGTATCATCAGCTCCAGCATATCATTTTCTTCCGGTGTTCTGTCTGTCTTTTCAGCAAGTGCTTTTCCTGCAGCCTTCACCATCATGCACATCATCAGTCGGTTGACTCCCCGAAGTTTTTTCATATCAAAGCCTCCCTGCAGCGTAAATACTTCTGTTGACAAAGGGATCTGATTCTTATCCCTGATTTCCTGCAGCTGTGTCCCGGTTGCTCCCATACCGACAGCACAGACCATGCGGATACTGAAAAACTTTTCTGCTTCCTTGTATCCTTTAATACCACTTGCCATAATCCAACCAAGGTAAATAATCGGCGTATCTTTCTTCAGTATTTTTTTCGCATCCCCTAAGGAATAGACCGGTAACTCGATCTGATTTCCGAGAAGTTTCGCATATTTTTCAGTATTACCCGTATTTGTTGTGTAAACAATTGCTTTCATCTCTTTTGCTCCTTCAAGACAAAAAAACGCAGCAGCTGAATAGACTCCATTCAGCACTGCGTCTTTGCGTCTGGCTCATTATTTTTTACTTACGGTTGAATGTCTTATAGAACAGTCGGACATGTGCCTCCAATGTCTGCATACATTCATCCTCTTTTTCCGGATGTCTGTCACATTCACCCAGCAAAACAAGAATCGGTGCATCATACATCATTGCGAGGACACCCGGATCTTCCTCTGCCAGGACTCCGGCTTCAATCATTCTGGTAAACAGCTCTTTATGATAATTATGAATCTGGTTGACATATCTTTGCGAATACAGTTCTGACAACGCAGGAGACCGAAATTGTTCAATCGTCATCATACGCCGGAACTGACTGATATATTCATCATGCAGAGAATAGTCAATCAGAGATTTTACTTTTTCCACCAGATCATCCGCAGTGATTTTCTCAAACATCATCAAATCCTGGGCAGAATTCTGAACATGAATGGAAATCGTGTCTGTAAACGCTTCATATCTTCTTGCTGTCTCTTCGAAAATTGCATCGAAAATGTCCTGCTTGCTTCTGTAATGCTTATACAGGGATGGTGCTTTGATTCCAACTGCGGCTGCAATCTGTTCCACACCAACTGCGTCATATCCCTTCTGTGAAAACAGGCGCAGAGCTTCCAGAAGTATCTTGTGTTTTGTGTCCATTTCCAATCCTCCATAATGGGGCTAAACCTTATTAGCCATATTATAAGCTAAAAATTATTAGCTGTCAAGTGGATTCGAAACTTCATTTTTCTTCTGCCAGTTTCTTTGCCAGATTCTTATGGGCCGTTGCCATCATCAGTTTGATCCGGTTCAGCTGGTTCACATCGCTGGCACCCGGGTCATAATCGATGGCAACGATATTCGCATTTGGATACCGTTCGCGAAGGGCTTTCATCATTCCTTTTCCAGTCACGTGATTCGGCAGGCAGGCAAAAGGCTGCAGACAGGCGATGTTTTCCGCCCCGCTTTTTATCAGCTCGATCATCTCACCGGTCAGAAGCCAGCCTTCACCGCACTGGTTGCCGGTAGAAGCAATCGCAGAAGCTTCACGGGCTGTCTGCTCTATATAGGAAGGTTCCTCAAATCTTCTGCTCTCCCGCAGTGCCTGGCGCAGCGGTTTCCGGAACCACTCCACAAGCGCGATGGCTGTCTGGTTCAATTTATACTGCTTATAGCTGCCGGACAGATTTTCATAATTAAACTTCTTGCTGTACATACCGTAAAGGAAAAAGTCCACCAGATCCAGCACCACGGCTTCGCCGCCTTCCTTCTCGATGATGTCCACAATATTGTTGTTTGCATCCGGGTGATATTTTACCAAGATCTCCCCGACCACTCCCACGCGTGGCTTCTTCACATCCAGCAGAGACATAGTATCGTAATCATGAACGATCTCTTTTACCAGCTTCTTGTATGTACTGATCTTGCCATCGCAGCAGTTTTCCACAATACGCTTTTCATACTTCTTCATGATGGCCTCTGCTGCACCGGGTTCCGCTTCATACGGCCGGGTAGCATAGAGTACACGCTGGAACAGGTCTCCATACATGGCGGCAATAATCAGTTTCTTTCCCATTTCCGGCGTCAGTTTGAATCCCGGATTGGCTTCCAGCCCCACCATATTAAAAGATACCACGGGAATCTGTTCCATGCCCAGGTCCTTCAGCGCCTTGCGAAGCAGGGCGATATAGTTGCTGGCCCGGCATCCGCCGCCGGTCTGCGACATGACAAGTGCTGTCCGGTTCAGGTCATAATCTCCGGATTTCAAAGCGCTGATCATCTTTCCCAGAGTCACCAGCGTCGGATAACAGGCGTCATTATTTACGTATTTCAGGCCTTCGTCAATCGCATGCTTGTCTACCGTCGGAATCACCACTGCATTGTAACCGCAGCTCCGGAATGCAGGCTCCAGGTACTGAAAATGGATCGGAGACATCTGGGGGATCAGAAGGGTATACTTCTCCTTCATTTCCTTCGTGAAATACACCCTCTCATAAGGTTTCGTATCATGATGCGCTTTTACACCATGCTTTTCCCGCTCTTCCATGGCGGCCTTCAGAGAGCGGATCCGGATGCGGATAGCTCCCAGGTTGGTGCCTTCATCGATTTTCAGAACGGTGTACAGCTTGTTGGATTTTTCCAGAATTTCTTCTACTTCATCGGTAGTGACCGCATCCACGCCACAGCCGAAAGAGTTCAGCTGTACCAGTTCCATGTCGTCTCTGGTTCCCACATAATCTGCTGCTTTATACAAGCGGGAATGATAGGTCCACTGGTCCAGCACACGAATCGGTCTCGGCAGATTACCCAGCTTGCAGACCGAATCTTCCGAAAGGACGACCATGTCATAGGAAGTGATCATGGTGTCAATGCCGTGGTTGATCTCCTTATCCAGGTGATATGGGCGGCCTGAGAGGACGATGGCTTTCTTTCCATGTTTCTCCGCAAAATCGATCGCCCGGAGACCTTCCTGCTCCACGTCGGCCTTAAACTGCATCTGCTCTTTTCTGGCTGCAGCCACGGCCTCCTCAATTTCCTTCGCGCTGATCTTTCTGTCCGCCAGAACCGATACCATACGTTTCGCCAAGCGTTTATCGTCATCGTAAGGCAGGAAGTCATGGGTAAATGTCACGCCGGCCTCCTCAAAAATTTCATTCATATTGTTTGCGATGACCTCAGGATAGGTCGCGACAATCGGGCAGTTGTAATGATTCTGTGCCGAAGGATCCTCCACTTGCTCATAATTGATGCACGGATAAAAAATCCACTTTTCCCCCATATCCACCAGCGTTCTGATATGACCATGTACCAGTTTAGCCGGATAGCATGCCGTATCTGAGGAGATCGTATCAATTCCTTTTTCGTAAAGTTCCTTGGAAGAAACCGGAGACAGCACCACGCGGAACCCCAGCTTTGTAAAGAATGTGAACCAGAACGGATAGTTCTCATACATATTCAGAACACGCGGGATTGCAACGTGCCCTCTCTTTGCCTCATTCTCCGGCAAAGGTTCATAAGAAAAGAGCCGCTGGAACTTATATGCATACAAATTCGGCAGGGATTCTGAAGGATCCGCCTGTTCTTCTTTCCCTGCACCTTTTTCACACCGGTTGCCGGTCACATACCGCTGCCCATCTTCAAATTTTGTGATGGTCAGCATACACCGGTTCTCACAGCGTCCGCACCGGGTGTTTACTGTACTTGCCTGAAATGCTTCCAGCTGCTCCGGCCCGTCTATTTCGGAATGATTTCCAGGGATCCACTGTTCCAGAGAATAAAGCGCACAGCCATAGGCACCCATGATGCCTGCGATATCGGGGCGTACGACCTCACGTCCCAGCACCAGTTCAATGCTGCGCAGTACAGATTCGTTCAGGAAGGTGCCGCCCTGCACTACAATCTTCTCTCCGGCTTCCTCCGGATTTCGCAGTTTGATCACTTTATATAATGCATTCTTAATGACGGAATAGGATAATCCTGCTGCAATATCACCGATGGTCGCGCCTTCTTTCTGCGCCTGCTTGACCATGGAATTCATGAATACGGTGCAGCGGGTCCCAAGATCCACAGGACTTTGGGAAAACAGTCCCACGGTAGCAAAATCCTCCACTTTCATATTCACAGAGCGGGCGTAAGTTTCAATGAAAGAGCCACAGCCGGAAGAACATGCTTCATTCAGCATGATATTATATATGGCACCATCCTTGATCTTCATACATTTCATGTCCTGACCGCCGATATCGAGAATGAAATCCACACCGGGAAGGAACTTGTCCGCAGCCCGGTAATGCGCCATGGTCTCAATGATCCCTTCATCAGCATGGAAACCAGCCTGAATCAGGCCTTCTCCATAGCCGGTCACCGTCGTTCTTCCAATAAAACAGTCAGCCGGAAGACTGCTGTAAAGTTCCCGGAGCATCATCCTTGTTGCTTCCAGCGGATTTCCTTCATTGTTTCTGTAGAAAGAATAAAGCAGATTGCCCTCAGGGTCAATCAGCGCCCCTTTCGTTGTGGTGGAGCCTGCATCGATTCCGAGAAAAACGGCGCCGCTGGCTTCATTGAGCGGTTTTCTCTTTATTTTTGCCTTGTCGTGGCGCACCTTGAAAGCATCATATTCCTCCTGATTATGAAACAGCGGCTCCACACGCTTCGTTGCCATACCGGCCACCGGATCGATCTGCTGAATTCGTTTCAGTATTTCGCCCAGCGGAACCGGATCACATTTTTCTGCCATAAACGCTGCACCCATAGCCACGAAGTATTTTGAATTATCAGGAAAGATCACCTGCTCTTCTGTCAGTCCCAGCGTCTCGATAAACCTCTGACGCAATTCCGACATATAAGTCAGCGGACCTCCCAGAAATGCCACATTTCCTTTAATCTTCCGTCCGCAGGCCAGACCGCTGATGGTCTGATTCACCACAGCCTGAAAGATAGAGGCGGCAAGGTTTTCGATTGGCGCCCCCTCGTTGATCAGCGGCTGGATGTCTGTCTTGGCGAATACTCCGCAGCGGGCGGCGATCGGATAGATCACTTTATAGTTTTTTGCGGCTTCATTGAGACCATCTCCATCTGTATTCAGCAGGATTGCCATTTGATCAATAAATGCGCCGGTTCCGCCGGCGCAGGTGCCGTTCATTCTCTGCTCCACGCTTTTTCCGAAAAACGTGATTTTTGCATCTTCACCGCCCAGTTCAATCGCCACATCCGTCTGCGGGATCATTTTTTCAACAGCAAGAGAGCAGGTAATCACCTCCTGTTCGAACCTTGCTCCTATTTTCTCAGAAAGTGCAAGTCCGCCAGATCCGGTAATGACCACCTGGACAGGAATATCCCCTTTTTCAGCGATCAGATCCATCAGCAGTTCTTCCACTTTTTCAAACACACTGGACATGTGCCTTTCATATCTTTCATATACAACTGTATCATTTTCATCGATTAAAATCAGCTTCACGGTTGTAGAACCGACATCAATTCCCAATCTCATGTATTTCTACCTCTGTATATCATGATTATTTCTAACATATTATTATACCATCATTATTTGCTAAGACGGTGTTAAAAAACAAAGCAGCAGAATCATTTCAGCCAGTCATTTTTTCTGAAATGTTTGCTTTTTTGACAGTTTCCCAATATAATTGTACGTATGAAGACAATTATCAAAAGACGAACATGGAGAGCCATTTACAGGCTCCTGGACCGCGTATCTCCGGTTGATTACGACTGCGGCAGTCTATGCGGCGCCGCCTGCTGCATGTGTGAGGACGCAGATACTGTCAGCGGTGAAGAGAGCGACTATGAAATGGGCATCTACCTTTATCCTGGAGAAGAAAAAATTCACAGTCGCAAGGAGGACTGGCTGCTCTGGTCGGTGGAACGTGCGGAAGATTTCGAATTCCCCGACTCCTGGATCGGAAATGTCTATTTTGTACGCTGCAAGACCCCGCCGAATTGCCCGCGGGAAAAGCGTCCGTTTCAATGCCGGACATACCCCCTGACACCTCATATCACGCAGGAGGGACTTCTCACATTGATCAGAAACCATGAAGAATTGCCGTATACCTGCCCGCTGATTTCAAATCATATGGATCTGAACCGGGATTTTGTCAAAGCAACTTATACAGTATGGAAGCATCTTTTGCGCGATCCGCTGATCTATGACCTGGTGGAGATGGATTCCCGCATGCGGGAAATATACGGAGAGGAACTGGAATTTGAAATACTGTAACGGATTTCTTCAGAAAAAGAGGCCTATGGCCTCTTTTTCTATACACTTACAGGTTTTTCAGCTCCTTCCGATAGAGCCAGCGCAATACAAGAGCAGAATACGTCAGTCCTATGATTTCCGCAAGCGGAAATGAGGCCCAGGACAGCGTCACTCCGCCAAGACGAATCAGAATCCATGCCAGAGGAAGAATACCGACCAGCTGCCGCAGCAGAGAGGCATACAGACTGAGCATGCCATGACCGGTCCCCTGAAACAGAGTAGACGTCAGAATGCCAAAAGCTGCCGGCAGAAAGCACAGGCTGATGATCCGCAGCGCCGGTACACCGATCTTCAGCATTTCATCCGATGCATCGAATAGTCCGAGCAAGACATCCGGTATCAGCTGGAACAGCAGCAGTCCCAGTGCCATAATGCAGAGCGCAAGCAACAGGCCAAAGCGATACGTTTCCATCAGTC
Organism: Bacillota bacterium; assembly: GCA_022770665.1. GTDB lineage: Bacteria > Bacillota > Clostridia > Peptostreptococcales > Anaerovoracaceae > RGIG7179. The sequence goes on along the minus strand of JALEHL010000018.1, from coordinate 5,181 downwards.
TTTTCTTATTTCTCGCCCCATAGTTATAGCCCATGATTGGCATCGCGCCCTGGTTCAGACCGAAGACCGGCATAAATACAAAAGACTGGATCTTGAAATAGACGCCCAGAACGGCAACTGCCGTGCTGGAATAGGCTGCGAGGATCATATTGTAAAAGATCAGCATGAAGGATCCGATCGCCTGCATGATGATGGATGGAAATCCAACCTTATAAATGTCTGCTACAATTCTCCAGTCCATATGAAACCCTCGGATCTGGATCCTGACAAGATGATTTCCTTTTATTACAATGAAAATCGCTGCCGCCATACTGCAGAACTGTCCGAACACGGTGGCACAGGCCGCACCGGAAACACCCATCTCCGGGAATCCCAGCAGCCCGAAGATCAGAATCGGATCAAAAACAATGTTAATGATTGCGCCAGTCAGACTGCACACCATCGGTGCCACCATATTCCCGGTAGACTGCAGAACTTTCTCAAGCATGATTTCCACATGAAGAAAAAAGCTTACCATGCAGACAATCTGCATATAGATCACTGCTGCATCATAGATTTCCGAACCTTTCGGCGCATACGCCGAAACAAAATATTTTGTAAAGAAACATCCAAGCAGCAAAAAGACAATATAATTAAAGAATCCAATAAAAATGCTGGTACTTGCAGCCTGATCTGCCCGGTTCTGCTCCTTGGCCCCCAGAAGGCGTGCAATCAGGGAATTCACACCTACGCCGCTACCGACCGCCAGCGCAATGATCAGCATCTGAATCGGATTAACAATAGAAACAGCGGTTAGCGCGCTTTCACTGATTCTGGACACAAAAATGCTGTCCACGATGTTATACAGCGCATTGATGGTCATGGAAAGCATCGCCGGCCAGGCCATAGAAAGAAGCAGCGGCTTCACCGGCTGAACCCCCATCTTGTTTTCGTTTGTACATTGAATTTCTGACATAAATACCTCTCTTTCAAAAAAAACATTATACAACAACCTGTTTACAAATTCAATATTTATGGTAAGATAATGTAAGGTCTTATCCCAAAAAAAGAAATCATATGTATGAAAGGATATCATTCATGACAACCAGACTGGAAGAAATACAAAAGCGAAGAATATTCGGCATCATCTCTCATCCGGATGCAGGTAAAACAACGCTGACAGAAAAGCTCCTGCTCCACGGCGGTGCTATTCGGGAGGCCGGCACGGTAAAAGCACGCCGAAATGCCAAGTTTGCAACGTCAGACTGGATGGAAATCGAGAAGCAGAGAGGCATTTCCGTTACCTCATCGGTCATGCAGTTTGAATATGAGGGGAAAGTCATCTCCATCATGGATACGCCGGGCCATAATGATTTCGGAGAGGATACTTACCGTATCCTGACTTCCGTGGACAGCGCAGTTATGGTTATCGACGGAGCCAAAGGAATTGAGGCACAGACAAGAAAACTGTTTAAAGTCTGCAGTATGCGGGGAATACCCGTATTTACTTTTATTAACAAGCTGGATCGGGAAACCAGGGATCCCTTTGACCTGATACAGGAGCTGGAAGATGTACTCGGACTGCCTTCTGTCCCTGTTACATGGCCGATCGGTTCCGGACTGAACTTCGAAGGGGTTTACGATATCCTGAAAAACGAAGTGCATTTATATAAAGCCGGAAAAACAATCTCCCTGGGAGAAGAAGGTGTATTTGGCCCGGAACTTGAAAATGAAGTCGCCGGGTATAATCTTTCTGCCCTGCGGGATGAAATTGAACTGATACAGGGGGCGGGCAATGCGTTCGATATGGACGCCATATCAGCCGGAAAACTTTCCCCCGTTTTCTTCGGCTCCGCCCTGGCCGATTTTGGTACGGTTCCATTTCTCGAGCATTTCCTGAATATGGCGCCGCCTCCTGGCGCAAGAAAAACGACAACCGGTGAAGTGCAGCCGACAGATGACTTTTTCAGCGGGTTTATTTTTAAAATCCAGGCGAACATGAATCCGGCGCATCGCGATCGTCTTGCCTTTTTCCGCATCTGCTCCGGCACCTTCCATCGCGGCATGTCAGTCACTCTGTCTAGAACAGGAAGGGAAATGAAGCTTTCCCAGTCCACTATGCTGATGGCCAATGAGCGGGAAAATGTTGAAACCGCCATCGCCGGAGATATAATCGGCATTTATGACACTGGGAATTACCAGATTGGTGATACACTTACGACAACGAAGGAACCGCTGTTCTTTGAACCTCTCCCTACGTTCCCGCCAGAACTCTTCGCCATGGTTTCACCGAAAAACACGATGAAGGCGAAACAGTTCCAGAAGGGCGTCGACCAGCTGGCGCAGGAAGGTGCGATTCAGGTCTACCGCAATCAGTATAATGAAGTGGTGATCGGCGCGGTTGGTCAGCTTCAGTTTGAAGTGTTTGAATACCGTCTGAAGAATGAATACAACGCGGAAATCCGCATGGACCGTCTGGACTTCAGTGTTGCACGCTGGGTCGACACGGACGCTGAGAATACAGGCTCTGTTGATGAAATCAAGGAGGTTCTGGATTCCCGTACTATGCTTGTATTTGATCATTTTCAGCGTCCGATTATACTTTTCGCGAATCCATTTACACTCAACTATTTCACGGAAAAGCATCCGGAGATAAAACTGATCGAGGCACTGGACGTCAGAAACATACTCTGATATTCCATGACCGGACATGGAAAAGGACTGCACATTATGCCAAACCGAACGAAAGATCTCATTAAGGAAACATTTTTAAATATTCTGGACCAGACACCTTTCGACAAAATCACTGTTACAGATATTGTCCAGACCTGCGGCATTAATCGGAATACGTTTTACTATCATTTTCAGGACATCTACCATCTGGTAGATGAAGTTATGGAGGATGATTTCTTCAATCTACGCAAGGAAGAGGTCTCCTACAGCACATTGAAAGAAACGCTGATGGCAGGTCTGAAGAAGGTTCGTGAAAGGAAGCGCTCCTGCTATCATCTGTATCGTTCCGAATATCGGGAAGCAATGCTCCGTTTTCTTTATCGGATCGTGCTGGAAAGCACAGAACTCTATTTTGAAGTACTGGCAGATGATCTGCAGGTGGATAGCGAGAGTATGACAATTGTAGAACGCTTTTATGCCCATGCTCTGGTAGGTACTATAACAGACTGGCTGAATGCAAATATGAACTATGATCTGGAAACCTATCTGAATAAAACGCTGGATATTTTTCAGGATAGCCCTCGACGTGTTCTCCAGCATATGTCAGATAAGAATCTGGGCTGTGTCACGCCGGAGGCAGAAACAGAAACAGGAAGCGAAAAAGCGGAAATGGCAGAAAACTGACAGCATGAGAAAATAAAAACCCGATGCGATGAAAAATCACGTCGGGTTTCTGTTTTATCATTCTGTTTTCTTACAGCTGTGACCAGACTCTTCCCACAGACGGTCTGCGGTATCTGCCCAGTTCGCTGCATAGTCAACACACTTGCCGCACAGAGCTTCTGCCGATTCCGGCGCTTCGAGATCGGTGGATTTCGCTCCGGTCTTACGTACCATTTCCTGCAGTTTTTCCGGATTCTCCAGCATCGGGCACGGGCGCAGATAGTTGTCATTAAATGGCTGTCCATCCCGATAAGCGAGGAACAGAGGCTGACGCAGACAGTCAAGCAGCGACTGTTCTTTGATGTTCGCCCCGGAATAATGTACAAATACGCATGGCTCCATATCTCCGTTTGCATTAATATGACAGTATTTACCGCCGCCGGCAATACATCCGTGCACATATTCTCCATCATTCTGGAAATCAATCGCAAAGAGTTCCTTACCACCTTCCAGACCGCGGATCTCACGAATTCTGTGATACATGTAAGTTCTCTGTTCCGGACTTAGGAGCAGATCTGTCGTTGCTCCGGCACCAACCGGCATATAATGAAAATACCATGCAAAGATACACCCTTTTTCAATCAGCATATCCAGAAATTCGTCACTTGTGACCGTCTTATAATTCACGCTGGTATAACAGATGGAGACCCCAAACGGAATATGTTTCTGATGCATCAGATCCATAGCCGCCAGAGCCTTTCGGTAATGTCCCGCACCTCTTCTTCCGTCATTGCTTTCCTCAAACCCTTCAATGCTGACGGATACAAAGAAATTGCCGACACGAAGGAGATCATTGCAGAAATCCTCATCGATCAGAGTTCCGTTCGTAAATGCATGGAATGCACAGTCACTGTGCTTCTCGCAAAGACGGATAATGTCCTTTTTTTTGATCAGAGGTTCTCCGCCTGTAAACAGATATGCATAAACACCTAGTGCTTTTCCTTCTGTAATGATTTTATCCATATCCTCGAAGGAAAGATTCATTTTATCACCGTACTCGGCTGCCCAGCAGCCTGTGCAGTGAAGGTTGCATGCAGTGGTAGGATCCATCAGAATAATCCATGGAATATTGCACTGATATTTTTCCGCGTTCGCCTGTGCCGTCTTATAGCCGCGGAATCCTGCCTCATAGGCAGCGTTCAAAGTAAAGGTTCTGAGAATATGCGGATCCACTTCCTTAGCAAGTCTGCGCACATAATGACTCCATTTGCTGTCTGGCTCTGTTGTCAGCTTGCGCAGCACCTCATAGGCACGCGGGCTCCAGGAATCTCCCAGAATTTTTTCTATCAGATCAATAATATGACGAAATGCTTCTCCGCCATCTTCATCCTTCTGTAACGTTGCAATTGCCTTATCCAGCCCTGCTGCAAAGGCCTTTCGCTCCAGCGTATGTGCAATCTGATCTATCATAATTCAAACCTCCAATTCTACTTCCGTAACATTTTATCATTCACTGGAATCAACCGAAATAGGCAAATTTCGACTTTTGTCTAAAAAAAATACTGAAACAACTGAAAGATCAGCTATTTATTCCATAAAAAATGGGCAGAGCTGTAAGCCGGGTTCTGTATTCGACAATCATCTATCTCGACCTGCCATCGCTGACAGGCTCAAGCGGCCTACCTTCCGGGCAGGTGACGGGCAGCCACCTTTCATGCCCTATTTGGCCTTGCTCCGGGTGGGGTTTACACGGCCAGCATGTCTCCATGCTGCCGGTGAGCTCTTACCTCACCATTTCAACCTTACCACAGCCGTACTGTTTCGGCGGAATGTTTCTGTTGCACTTTCCCTATAGTTACCTACGCC
>JALEHL010000003.1 GCA_022770665.1 Bacillota bacterium | reverse complement strand
CCAAAATACTTAAAGGTGGTGTGGGGCATTGGTTACAAAATGGAAAAATACAGTTAGGCACGGATTGACATGGGTGAAGGAATATCGGCATCTGCTTCTGTCAGGCATCTGTATGACACTGGGAATGTTGCTTCTGGCGGCGCTCTTCCGGGAGGCGTACTGGACCTCTACCCGGACAGTGTGGTTCTTTGGTCTGATCGCCAATGCGTTTTTGGGAAGAGGACTGGGGGGACTGTTTGCATTCTGGCTGAATCGGACTTATGGGCAGTGGCATCCGGATGGCTCCGGCGGAATGGAGGAATATGCGCAGTGGAAAGGTATGCAGCAGCATCTGCAGAAAGAACTTGCCCTGATCTTTGGGATTGTGTTTTTCATTGCAGTACTGTTCTTCCTGTATCTTCTGACCAGCAACACAGCCTATTACCGCTTTCTGAACCTGTCGATCGGATATCTGTTTCTGTTTACCGTGATCCTGCAGTATGGCCTCTGTCAGGTATCCGCATTCCGATTCCTGCAGAGACTGCTGGATCAGATTGCAGCCGGCATGATGGAAGTCAGCCGACAGCGCCTGGCAGAGGCGGTGCAGCTGGAACGGGAAAGCATCGAAAAGGCGGCACGTAGCGAACGGCTGAAGGTGGATCTGATTTCCAACGTGTCCCACGACCTGAAGACGCCTCTGACTTCTATGGTGGGATATATTGAACTGCTGAAAAAAGAAGATCTGGATCCGGTGAGCCGGGATTATGTAGAGGTCATTTCCGACAAGGCAGAGAAACTGAAAGATATGATTGAGAGCCTGTTCAGTCTGGCCAAGGCAAGCAGCGGCAACGTACAGTTTACGATGGAAACGGTGGAACTCAATATGCTCCTGGAGCAGATCCTGGCGGACATGGAGGATTCGATCCGCAGCAGCAAACTGGAATTCGTAAATTGGATGACCGCAGAGGATACCCATATGGTCAGCGATCAAGTCCATCTGTATCGGATCTGCCAGAATCTGATCGAAAATGTACTGAAATACGCAGCGGGCGGAACCAGGGCTTTCATAAAAACCTGGGTCGAGGCAGCGGACACCGCTGCAGAGGACAGAATCTGGCTGGAGATCACCAATACGTCCGGTTACCGCATGGATTTCACGAAGGAGGATATCGTGGAACGATTCGCACGGGGTGACAAGGCACGCAGTACGGAAGGAAACGGACTGGGGCTGGCCATCGTCAGCACATACACCGGAGCGCTTGGCGGAAGCTTCGATATCCAGATTGACTGCGATCAGTTTCGTGTCCAGCTTTCCTTCCCGAGAGGAAAAACGGATCGGAGCGAAACATGAAGCGGCTGATGGCAAACGCAGAAAAGAAGCCAACAGACAGAAACGGTCTGCTGTGGCTGGGAGGACTGGAACTGCTGACCCTGTTTCTGCTGCTTCTTCCGGTGGTCCGCACCGGTTCCGTTTTCGGCTCGGAAGGGGACTGGTACAGTCAGCATGTGGGGGCGGCAGAACTACTTCGCCAGACCATGCTGGAGCAGGGAACTTTGTTTCCGCAATTCGTTCCGGCGGGGGGAGGAAGCAATCTCTATGACTTCGCCTATTACGGATTTCTCCGGCCGGATGTGATGCTGTCCTGTCTGATTCCGCAGGTGGAGATGAAATACGTGATCGCCGGGTACAGCATTCTGGAGGTTCTGGCCAGTGGGGGGATCTGCTTTTTCTGGCTTACTTCCCAAAATCTGTCCTCCCGGCTTTCCTTCTGCGGCGTGCTGCTTCTGGTTTCTGCGGCCTGCTTTTTTCATGCCCATCATCAGATCATGTTTGTCAATTATATGCCGTTTCTTCTGCTGGCGCTTATGGGCGTGGACCGTATCATCCTGCAGAAAGGAAACAGCCTGCTGACCGTTTCTCTGCTGATGATCGCTTTGCACAGCTTCTATTACCTGCCGGTCTGCCTTCTGGTCAGCGGACTGTACGCAGCATACCGGCTGGCAGATTGGAAAGACAGCAGAAGTGAAAACGCGGGAGCGCTGCTGAGGAAAACCGTGACGCAGGGATTTCTTGCCGCGGTGCTTGCCGTGGCTATGGCAGGGGTCCTGCTGCTTCCTGCCGCACTGGACATTCTGGCCGGATCCAAGGATGCCGGAAGTTTCCGGCAGATTCCGCTGCAGCCGGTGGATGTCACATTCAAAAGCCTGCTGTACCAGCCCTATGGATGCGGCATGACCTGCTTCTCGCTGCTATGCCTTGTGTCGGCGCTGGTACGCAGGAGGGACAAGCTCCGGTTTCTAGCAGCTGCCGTACTGTTCTGTCTGACAGTGCCTGCTGTCTGGCTGGTTCTGAACGGATTTCTGTATGCCCGGCCTAAAATTCTGATTCCACTGGTACCTCTCATTGTTTTGGTCTGCTGTCAGCAGATGAAAGCATTCCGATTGGAGGAAGGCAGGCGAAGAAGACTGCTGCCGCTGGTTCTGATCCCGGCGGTTCTGGTCAGTCTGCTGGTAAACTGCAGTGAAAACTGGATTCCCGCAGACGATGAACGACAGAACCCTGCGGTGCTGCAGCAGCTGGAAACCTGTATCAGCCCGGAAGATGCCGCATGTTATCGCATAGAGATCCTTTCCGACAGCCTGGTAAACTGCAATCTGCCGGTTTCCCGGATGGAAGGAAGCCGGCTGCAGCTTCTGGGCAGAACCGCAATGTATTCCTCCGTTTCCAGCAGTTTGTACAGCCGTTTCTACTATGATGGGATTGGAAATCCAATTTCCATTCAGAACCGGGTTGCGCTTCTTCCAGCTGAAAATCCGGTGTTCCTCTGGTTCATGGGTGTGCGGTATCTGGTGACGGAAGAGGATCAGGTACCTGCAGGCTACCAGGTCCTGGCAGAACAGAACGGGAAAGTGCTTGCAGAGAATCCGGAGGTGCTTCCGGTCTGCTATGGAACATCAGCACCTCTTACAGAGAAAGACGAACCGGAATGCTTTCTGCAGATTTTTCCGTGGAAAACGGCGGAGGAGAATATGGTGTCTGAGAAGGAGGGAGAACTACTGCGAATCCAGATGGAGGTGGAACAGAACGACGGAAAAGAAGTCGTCATTTCCATCGGAAACATAAAGAACAAACTCTCCGGATCCAATGCGCCATATCCCAATGGAAATGATCACTTCCAGTTCATTCTGGCGAAAGAACCGGGAAATATGCCGGAAGTGACAGAATGCAGCGGCAGATATTCCGTCAGCGGCATAAAGATACAGACCATGGACTGGGAGAAGCTGAAAAAACAGATTGCGGAAAAGTATGACATTACCTCCGCAGCACCGGAAACGTATACGCCGGATGGCAGAACCATGTTTTGCGGAACCGTTGCAATGAAAAAAGACGGCTGGCTTGTGACCTCGTTTCCCTATCGAGAGGGGTATGAGATTCTGGCAGACGGAAAGCCGCTGAAAGTACAAAAAGTCAACACCGCATTTGCAGGTGCAAAGTTGTCTGCAGGATTTCATCACATCGAGGTCCGGTATGAAGCGCCGGGGTTCCGAGTCGGTCTGGCAGTCAGCCTTACCGGTACTGCAGCCTGGATCGCGATAACATCCGGCGAATGGATTTTGAGAAGAAAGAAGGGTAGAAAATGAAACGAAACTGGACAGAATTGATTCGATATCTCTTCACAGGGGGTGCGACGACTGTGGTCAACTACGTCATCTATGCAGTATTGCTCTGCATCGGAGTGCATTATCTGATTGCCAACAGCCTGGCATGGTGCGGTGCCGTGGTGTTTGCGTTCTGGGCGAACCGGCAGTTTGTATTTCAGTCCCGGGGAAACTGGAAAAAAGAGTTTGCTGCTTTCACCGCGGCGAGACTGGCAACCCTGGCAGCAGAAAACGTGCTTCTGGTGCTCCTCATCCAGGGGTGCGGCATGGCAGAATTTGTTGCGAAGATTCTGGTAAGCGTTGTAACGGTCGTACTGAATTATGTAGTATGCAAGGTTGGTATTTTTCGGGAGGCGGGTCATGAGTAAGCTGAGTGTAATTGTTCCGTGCTATAATGAAGAGGCTGCGGCAGGTCGTTTCCTGCAGGAAACCGGCAGGGTGCTGGAGCAGATGACGATGGAAGAGGAACGGAAGAAGCGGGAGCTTTCGTATGAAATCCTGTTCGTTGATGATGGAAGCAGTGACGGGACTGCGGAGGTGCTGCGGAAGCTGGCGGAGGAAAACAGCCGGGTGCGCTATGTGATCTTTTCACGGAATTTCGGAAAGGAAGCGGCCATGTATGCAGGTCTGCAGGAGGCAGAAGGGGATTTGTGCGTCATCATGGATGCAGATCTGCAGCATCCGCCGGCGCTGCTTCCGGAAATGTATCGCAGGATTACAGAGGAAGGGTATGACTGCTGCGGAGGAAAACGGCAGGGAAGAGAAGGGGACGGCGTGGTCCGAAAAACTCTGTCTGAGATGTTTTATCGTGTTTACAGGGGGCTGACCGGAATGAAAACGGAAAGCGGCTGTGGAGATTTCCGCATGATGAAGCGGACGGTGGCTGATGCCATTCTTTCGATGAAGGAGCAGAATCGATATATGAAAGGCATTTTCAGTTTCGTGGGATTCCGTACCTGCTGGATCCCTTATGAAAATGTGGAGCGAACGGCGGGTGTCAGCAAGTGGAGCATTCGTCGTCTTTTCCGGTATGCGGCGGACGGTATTCTGGCTTTTTCCACCCTGCCGCTGAAGACAGCAGGATTTCTCGCTGCGTTCCTGCTCCTGGGCGGTCTGCTCTGCCTGTTTCCGGGAAAGAATCTGGCGGTGGGTATCGTCCTTCTGGCTGCAGGGCTGCAGATGGGATATCTGCAGATTCTGGGAAGCTATCTGGCCCGGGACTGCATGGAAAACCGGCATCGACCGGTCTATATTGTACGGGAAAAAGGTTGATTTGGAAATCTTTCAATCAGGGGGTTACATAATATCAGACTTTGTGATAGAATAAAAGCGGTATGAAAACTGAAAACTCTTTTCATGTTCTTTCTTTCCGGTATCTGCCGGATGGAGAGCCAAGAGGGAAGCAGGTGAGATTCCTGCACGGTACCCGCCGCTGTATGGGAGGAGTTCCGGCTGGATGCCACTGGAAACGAAGTTTCCGGGAAGGCGGCCGGGGCGATGAGACCTGAGTCAGAAGACCTGCATGAAAAAACTGTAGGCTGCGGTGACTCGGCTGAATCAGAGAAAAGCACTGGAAATACGGGCTGCAGCTTTTGCTGCAGCCTTTTTTAAACGGGGAAAGCAGCATCGGAGGGTAACATGGATGAAAAAGAACTGGAAAAGCAGCTGAAAAGAAAGAAACTGCGAAAATACATTATACTGGCCCTGGCAGCTGCCATGGCAGTTTACGGCATCGTACACCTGACCGTGGAGGGAAAGGATGCAAAGCTGGCTGACGGACAGGGAAACCTTCCGGCGGCAGAAAGCCTGACTGCGGACGGAGACGCTGACAACAGCAGGTCAGAGACAGACGAAAACGGAAAGAACGAAGATGGCAGCGATGCGGAAGACGAGACTGCTTCCGGGCAGAAGGATGAAAAAACAGAAACTCCGAGCAGTGGTTCCGGAAGCAGCGGATCAGAATCTGCGAAAAAAGATCCTGCCGGAAGCAAGGATGCCGGCGGCAAAACGCCGCAGCAGCTGAAGGTGGACAACAGCGAGGATCCAACGGCTTCCAACAGCGGCAACAGTGCGTATCGGCCGAAGGAGCCGGAGAATGTGACGGTGACCATCAGCATCAGCTGTGCGACCCTGGCCAGTGACATGAGCAAGCTGGAAAATCCGGCGATCCGGGATTACATTCCGGAGGATGGGTGGATCCTGAAAACCGTGTCTTACGCAGGGACCACAGAGAACACCGTGTTTGATGTGCTCAACACCGTCTGCCGGAACAATGACATACAGCTGGAATTCAGCTATACGCCGCTGTATGAATCCAATTACATTGAAGGTATCAATTATCTGTATGAGTTTGA
>JALEHL010000154.1 GCA_022770665.1 Bacillota bacterium | reverse complement strand
TTTTTTCGCCTCACGAAGTTCCCGCTCCGGGAAAGAGCAGGATGCGGCAGTGACTGCCAACACATTATCTCCGAGCACATCATGTGCCACCCGAAGCAGAAACGTGGAGTCCACGCCGCCGGAAAAGGCAACGGCTTTGCTGCCCAGAGATTTCAGATAATCCTGCAGATATGTATATTTTTCTGTAATCGTTTGATTCATTTTTTCATCCTCCCGAATGTCTTTTCTAGCGCCTGCTGCAGATCTCCGATAATATCCTCCACATCCTCCAGCCCGACACTGAATCGGAAAAAACCGTTATGGAACGCTTCGGGATAAAGATACTGGCGTTCATCCTTTTCTCCCAGGAAGACGATGAGGCTTTCATCATGCCCCAGTGAAACAGCAGAGGTGATCACCTTCAGATGACTGACGAACCGGTTATGGGTGTCGTGGTCCGCCTTCAAACCGAAGGAAAGGACACCGCCGAATCCGGGATGCATCTGCCTTGCAGCCACATCATGTCCCGGGTGACTTTCCAGTCCCGGATATGCGACAAAGCTGATCTCCGGACGGGACTGTAGCCAGCGGGCAACCTGCATTGCATTTTCATTATGCTGCTTCATCCGGAGTGGCAAGGTGACCGATCCCCGCATGATGAGCCACGCGTTAAAGGGGCTGATGGTGCCGCCCAGGTTGACCTGAGACTGGGCGCGGATCAGATCCAGATGCTCCTTTTTTCCAATGATGGCGCCACCCATGGCATCCCCGTGGCCGTTAACATATTTCGTCAGACTCTCGATGGCAAAATCCGCTCCAAGCTCCACAGGCCGCTGATTATCGGGTGACGCAAAGGTATTATCCACGCTGAGCAGTGCGCCATGACGGTGGGCGATTTCCGCAATGGCAGAAATGTCGGAAATGGTCAGGGTCGGATTCCCTGGGGTTTCAATATGAATCAGCTTCGTGTTTGGTCGAATGGCCGCCTCCACATTGGCAGGGTCCGAGGTATCCACCAGGGTGGTTTCCACGCCGAATTTGTGATTCAGCAGTTCGTTCAGGAGCCGGTAGGCTGCGATATATGTACCGCTGGAAAAAATCACATGATCCCCCTGCTCCAGCAGAGCAAAGAAAAGGCCGGACAGTGCCGCCACACCGGAAGCCAGCACGATGCAGTCCTCACCGCCCTCTAGGGACGCAAGCTTTTCCTGCAGATATCCCTGGTTGGCACCGCCGTTTCGTGTATACAGATTGGCCCCGGCGCTGGACCAGTTCATATCGGAAGGATCATAAGGAAGTGCGTAGCTGTTGGCCATGGTAATGGGCCGCCGGATGGCTCCGGTCTCTGCATCCACATCATTTCCTGTATGCACAGATCTGGTCTGAAACCCGTATTCCGGGCCGTAAGCTCGTTTTATCATAGACAACTCTCCTTATTACTATAAGCCATATTAAACCTATCTATTTTATATACAATATAAATATTATACGGACTATCAGGAGAAAAGTCAAGCGGCAGGAATCGCAAAAAACATAGAGCAGATATAGGAATTCCCTATAGCTTACTACGCTTATATACTATTAGACATTCGGGGAATGCAGGGGTATACTTCAGTTAACTCGAAAAAATCTGCTGCGTACTGCCGCAGAAATATGAGAAGGGAGTTACAAATTTTATGAGCTATCAGCTGGAAACCCGATGTATTCACGGTGAAAGGAATATAGAAAACAAACATCCGTACGGTGCAGTATCTGCACCAATCTATCAGACTGCAACCTTCGTTCACCCCGGAGTCGGCCATTCTACAGGCTACGACTATTCCCGCGAAAGCAATCCGACACGGAGCGAACTTGAAAAAGTCATTTCTTCTCTGGAGGGTGCCGTCGACAGCATTGCCTGTTCTTCCGGCATGGCCGCCGTCGCTCTCTGTCTTGAGTTGCTGGAATCCGGTTCCCATGTGATTTGTTCCGAAGACCTTTACGGCGGTTCTGTACGGCTTTTTCAGCAGGCAGTCAAATCCCGCAATCTAACCTTTTCCTATATCAATACAGCAGATGTCCGGGCTGTGGAAGCAGCTGTTACGCCGCAAACCCGGGCACTGTATATTGAAACGCCAAGCAATCCTACTATGTGGGTAACCGACCTTGCCGCAATGCGGGCTCTGGCGGATTCTTATCACCTTCTTCTCATCGCGGATAACACGTTTTTATCTCCATATTTACAGAATCCGATTGCCTTTGGAGCAGATCTGGTGATCCACAGCGGTACGAAATTTCTCGGCGGACATAACGATATTTTGGCAGGGTTCGTCTGCACTGCGCGGGAAGACCTGGCACAGAAACTCCGGTTTTTCTATAAGACAACCGGCCCCTGTCTATCCCCCTTTGACAGTTTCCTCATGCTGCGGAGCCTGAAAACACTGGCAGTCCGCATGGAGGCACAGCAGAAAAACGCAGCAGTTATCGCCCGCTGGCTGGACCGGCATCCGAAAGTGAAACAGGTGTATTATACAGGGCTTCCGGAGCACCCGGGTCACGAATTGCAGAAGAAACAGGCCCGTGGATTCGGCAGTATGATTTCCTTCCGCACCGATACCGAAGAAACGGCCCGTACGGTTCTTTCCCGTGTACAGCTCATTTCCTATGCCGAGAGCCTGGGCGGTGTGGAATCTCTAATCACGTATCCAATGCTTCAGACCCACGGCGATGTGCCGGAAGAAGTTCGCAAAGCGCTGGGAATCACGGAAACATTCCTTCGACTCTCTGTAGGCATTGAACACGTTGACGACCTGCTTGCAGATCTGGAGCAGGCTCTGGGCTGATCCTGGCAATCACGAAATTCTATTCATGGAGGAAAATATGAAATATAACTTTGATATGATTACAGATCGCAGAAACACAAACAGTCTGAAATACGATTTTGCGAAAGAACGCGACAAGCCGGAGGACGTGCTGCCGCTCTGGGTTGCGGATATGGATTTTCCCGCCGCAACGCCGATTATCGAAAAGCTGGAAGCTGCCGTGCACCATGGAATATTCGGATACAGCGAAGCCAAGGGCCCGTATTTTGATGCCGTTCAATCCTGGATGTCCCGTCATTTTCAGTGGGACGTCCAGAAAGACTGGCTGGTAAAAACACCAGGTGTGGTTTTTGCACTTGCCGCAGCAATCCGTGCCTTTACCAGACCGGGCGAAGGCGTTATGATCCAGCAGCCGGTCTACTATCCGTTCAGAGAAGTGATTCGGGATAATGATCGAACCCTGGTGAACAGCTCGCTCCGCCTGATCGACGGACAATATGAGATGAATTTCGAGGATATCGAAGAAAAATTCAGGCATGGAGACGTCCGGCTTTTTCTCCTGTGCAGCCCGCACAATCCTGTCGGCCGCGTCTGGACAGAAGAGGAGCTTCGCAAAATCGGCGATCTCTGCCTAAAGTATCACTTCTGGTCGTCAGCGATGAGATTCACAGCGATTTCGTTTATCCCGGCTTTCAGCATCATGTATTTGCCGGATTATCGCCCGAATATGCAGACATCACTATCACATGCACATCACCAAGTAAATCCTTCAACCTCGCAGGGCTGCAGACCTCAAATATTTTCATCGCAAACGCGGATCTTCGCCGAAAATTCCGGAAAGCCGTCGCTGCGGCCGGTTACAGCCAGCTGAATCAGCTGGGGCTGGTCGCCTGTCAGGCTGCATATGAAAGCGGAGAAGACTGGCTGAACGCAGTGAAAGATTATCTTTGCGAAAACTTGTCTTATCTTCGCAGTTTTCTGAATTCCCGGATCCCGGAAGTGAAGCTGATCGAACCGGAAGGGACCTATCTGATCTGGCTTGATTTCCGGAAGCTTGGCCTGACACGTGATCAGCTGGAGGACCTGATTGTCTCCAAGGCACACCTGTGGCTGGACAGCGGATCCATGTTCGGTCCCGATGGAGAAGGCTTTCAGCGTATCAACATCGCCTGTCCGCGTGCCACGCTGCAGCAGGCGCTTACGCAATTGGAGCTTGGAATACAGGCGTATCGCGAAACTCAGAATGTCTGAAAATGCAAAGAGCCGAACGGATCGATCAGAATTCCGTCAGCTCTTTCTTCATTTACTCATTTTTTGGCGGTGCACCCAGCCAGCTCTGATTCTTCCACCCGCCTTTTTCATACATCTCCGTCACATCCTTCAAGTACTCCCGGATTGGAAGATGCTGCGGGCAGGCTTTTTCACACTTCCCGCATTCAATGCACTCGCTGGCTTTTCCTTTTCCGCTTCCTACTACATTATTATATAGCAGGTACTGACCGAGAGACGCCCCTGTACTTTTCAATATGCTATTATAGGACGCGAAAAACAGCGGAATTGGAATATTCCTTGGGCATCCATGCACACAGTACTCACACCCCGTACATTGGATCGTCGTTTCTTGATTGAGTATTTCCACTACCTGGTTGATTATTTCTTTTTCCTCTTCATTTAATGGGGTGAAATGCTCAAACGTCTCACAATTATCCTCCAGCTGTTCCATGGTATTCATACCGCTGAGTACCCTCACGACCCCAGGCTGGCTTGCTGCAAACCGAAATGCCCAGCTTGCAATGGAGCGATTCGGCGCATATGCTTTCATCCTTTTTTCGGCCTCCTCCGGAAGATGAATCAGCGTTCCACCCTTACAAGGTTCCATTACAATCACTGGCATCTGATACCGATTTGCAATCTCCAGGCATTCTCTTCCCTTGATATTTGCCTGTTCCATATCCAGATAGTTGATCTGAAGCTGAACAAAATCCAGCATTCCTGCGTACCGATCCATCACCTCTTCCAGAAACTCTGGAGTATCATGAAAAGAAAATCCGAGATAGTTTATTTTTCCCTCTGCCTTCTTTCTGTCAGCAAATTCAAAAATTTTATGGTCTGTGATTTTTTTCCATACATGCCTGCCCACATTATGTAACAGATAATAATCAAAGAAATCTACGCCGCACTTCTTCAGCTGCTCTTCGAATTTCGCACTGACATCCGCTTCATCTTCCACATCCCGCAGCGGCATTTTCGTCGCAAGCCGAAATGCTTCACGAGGATGCCGTTCCACCAGACATTTGCGGACTGCGATTTCAGACTGATAATTATGATAGATGTAGGATGTATCAAAATACCGAAATCCTCTGGCAAGATATGTATCAAATAATAAATTGATTTTGTCATAGTCGAAGGATGTCATATCTTCAGGCTGCAGTACCGGCAGACGCATACACCCGAATCCAAACAGCTTATCATCCTGAATACTCATTTCGATGTTCTCCTTTGTTAGTCATAAATTCCGCTTGAAAGATAGCGTTCACCCCGGTCAGGAAACACGATTACGATATTCTTATCCTTGTTTTCCGGTCTTCTTGCCACCTGCACAGCGGCCCAAAGGATCGCGCCGGCAGAAATACCGATGGACATGCCCTCTGTCAGGCAGCAGTCGCGTGCCATTTCATAGGCGGCATCATCTGTCACCCGAATAACCTCATCATAAATTGTCCGATCGAGGACCTCGCACGGAACCACCGGACCGACACCCTGGATCTTATGCACGCCGGGAGCACCGCCGGAGAGTACCGGAGAAGCGTCAGGCTCTGCGACGATGACCTTCACATCTGGCTTTTTCCCCTTTAGAAATCTTCCGGTCCCCGTAATGGTTCCGCCGGTTCCTACACCGGCAAGAAAGACATCCACGTGACCGTCCAGATCGTCCCATATCTCGGGGCCTGTCGTTTTATAATGCATGTCCGGGTTATTCGGATTCGATCCCTGCCCTACAAGAAAAGAATCCGGAATTTCCTCTGCCAGCTGTTCTGCTCTGGAATTGGACTCTGTCATATAGCCTGCCGCCGATGTGAGAATAACCTGTGCGCCATACCCCTTCAGCAGGCTGACTCGCTCCTTCGACATATTCTCCGGCATAGTGATGATGACCTTATACCCTTTCGCAGCGCCGATGGCCGCAATACCGATACCGGTATTGCCGGAGGTACTCTCAATAAGTGTACCTCCCGGTTTCAGCTTTCCGTCCCGTTCCGCCGCTTCAATCATATTCAGTGCGATCCGATCCTTTATGCTTCCGCCTGGATTATAACATTCCAGTTTGGCGAAAATATATGCGCCTGCGTCTCATATTTCTCTTCGATACGCTCCAGCTGAAGCAGCGGCGTGTCCTACAAGTTCCGTAATATTGTGATAAACTTTTCCCATTTTCTCTCCCATTCCAATTGACTTTCTGCTTATCTGACCAGGTTCTTTGATGCTTCCGCAAGATTCTCCAGATTTTCCAGATCGTCGATGGCCTTGATGAAGTTCTCTGCTTTTTCCCCGCCGATAAACGGTGCAGTAATTTTACGGAACAGGGCATATTCTTCTTCCAGCGTGGTGTTGTTTTTCGGATGACCTTTTGGATAGCGCAAGGTTTTGGAAAGAACCGTCCCATCCTTCAGGTCAATTTCCAGAGACATCTCCGGGAAGCTGCCGGTCTTGAACACATCAAAGTGATCAGTCGGTGTCAAAGTTTCTCCCACTTCTTTCACTTTTGCCGCCAGTGCAATCAGCTCTTTCCTGTTCAGCTGATCTGCTGTGAACCATCCAGCCTGCGGATCAGGATTAAGAATATATGCAGCAAGGCAAAAAGATGCGTTAAACTGGGCATCAAGAGTTGTTCTCGGCGTTTTGCTATAATCCAGAGCCGTCAGGGTTGTGACCGGGCTGAGACGAATCTCTTTCACTTTATCCGCAGTGAACGGGTGCTCTTTATAAATTGCGTCCAATAGTTCCAGGGGAGTCTGCACCCACATGTTTGCCGGCCAGTGTTTGATATACGTTTCGAGGATGAGCCAGCGGCTTCCCGCATCCCTCAGATACCAGCTTTCATCATTTCTGTCGGAAACCAGCGACCAGTATCCTCTTGGACCATCCAGATAGTCTGTCCCATTTTCGATCCCTGCCCGGGCAAGCTTTGATGCAAAGATTCCATTATACGCATCTATTCCATGGGCGAAGTGATAAACATCTGATTTCTCTGCACCTGCGTGAAGTCCCAGTGGTCCTGGCGCTGCGTAAACAGCCGCGCCGAAAGACTGATTAATCTTTTTCGCATCAAGGCCATATAGTTTTGCCGCAGCAATCTGTGACCCGAAAATCTGCCAGCTGCTCAGCCCCCAGGAATGGTTCTGGTAGTATTCTCTGCTGGGCTGTACCGCCATTGCGACTCTCTGATAGCCCTCATAGCCTGTCACCACTGCAGTGATATAGTCTTTTCCGCTGGTACCCAGTCCTTCAGCAACCGCGTAAGCCGCCGCTATTACGCCGGCTGACGGATGTCCAGTCCAGCTGCAGTCTTCCCAGTCAAGAATATCTGCTAATGTGGCGTTAGAAAATGCTGCATCTTCCGCAGGAACTTTCTGTCCGTTTCCTCCCCATATCGTGGCTTCCGGCTTCCCGCCTTTTTCCTCAGAAAGTCGAATCGCATTCTGTGCCTGCTCAATCGGTGCCGCAGCGATGGAAACCCCAATGGTATGAATCGTCAGACGTTTTACCTGCTCGATTACTTCCGGAGGAAAATCCTCATATCTGATACTTTCTATAAATTCTGAAACCTGTTGTGTATTGCTTTTGCTCAACTTCTTCCCTCCTTCTAGATGCTGTAAACGTAGTCCGAACTGGATTTTCGCAGAAACGCAATTGTCTCCGGCTGCTGTGGGTGGCTGAAAAACTCACCTGCGGGTGCACTTTCAAGGATCTTCCCGTTATGCATGAATAATGCATTGGTAGCCACCCTCTGTGCGAAAGAAAGCTCACGGGTCACGATCAGCATGGTCGTTCCGTCGTTGGTCAGCGTAACACCCCTTCCGCTGCGATGAAAGATAATGATTCCCAGTTCCTTCTCAAGCTCCCGCATCGATCCACTCAAAGAAGGCTGGGAAATATACAGGATCTCGGCAGCTTTGCTCAGGGAACCGGTTTCCGATATCACAATCGCATAATGCAGCTGCTGAATGGTCATAGGTATCCTCCTTTTAATTCCCTAAAAGCTTATCAATATAGTAGATTTTAATATACCACTTTTTCCCCAACCCGTCAAGGCTGGTTTTTCCTGTTCATGAAATTGCTTCTTCCAATAAAAAACGAAGATGCCTTCGCGCATCTCCGCAAAAATTATTTTTCGCTAGTCTTTTCCTCATCATGCCTTGCCGTCCTCCAGACGTGCAGCGATATAGTCCGGAACCTGCTTTTTCTCAATTCCCAGTGCGACAGCCAGTTCCCCATACAGCAGATCTTCCGCCTTTTTCATAAAGCGCTCATCCACCGCACCCAGTTTTCGCTTGCTCCGTATCGCTTCCTGCTTTTTCAGATAGATCGACATCGTCATCTGCACCAGTTTCCTGCAGTCATGGGTATTCAGAACTGCCTCGTAATGCTCCGAAAGCTGACGCAGAACAGGATTGTGGTACGCCTGTGCATCAATATCCGGGATTGCGGAAATCAGTTTCTCCGCCTCATCCTTTGAAATGAGGGGGCGCATGAACACCTTCCCGGTATCTGCCGGCGTGGAAATGCTACAGCTGTCTTCGAAGGGCTGCAGTGTATAATAGAGGTGCTCCTGTTCCATCCCCGGTATCTTCATTTTTCGAATGCCTGTCACCTGGCAGGCGCCTACATTACCATAGTAAATCCAGTCTCCGATCTGATACATGCACAACCTCCTTTCTATCCGCTGTCCGCATACCTTTCATTCCCACTACGAATTAGTATACCATAATCTGGTGATTTCATGTAAGTGGAAATCTGTTCCACTTTCCATTTATTGCATTTTTCCGCTGCTGTTTGCCCTTGAAAGCCTATTAAAAATATGGTATTATAGGGTTATAAAAATGAGAAAATGAATAAATGAGGTGATTCACTATGAAAATCTCAACAAAAGGCAGATATGCTCTCCGCATGATGCTTGATCTGGCAGAGCATCAGAATGACGGGTATGTGGCGCTGAAAGATATTGCAGCACGCCAGAATATTTCAAAAAAATATCTGGAACAGATCGTTCCTATTCTGAATAAAGCCGATATTCTTCGAACGACCCGCGGCTTTCAGGGCGGCTATCGTCTTGCCAAGCCGCCGGAAAAATACACGGTCGGACAGATTCTGCGTCTGACAGAGGGAAGTCTGGCGCCTGTCGCCTGTCTGGAGCATGATCCGATCGAATGTGAACGAAGCGTCGGCTGTGCTACACTCCCGGTCTGGCAGGGGCTTTACCGTGTGATCACAGAATACCTGGACGGTATCACTCTTCAGGATATTCTGGACCAGCAGGAGGAAATGTATTCTAACGACTATATTATCTGATCTTGATGCAGCGCCAGAATAAAAGCAATAAAAAACACAGAATCATTTCGGGTCTGTGTTTTCTTATTTTGCTTCTTAAGCGCCTGCAACAGCTCGCTCACTGTCTTTCCGTTAACCGGTTGCCGTAAATTCCGGTGCTTCTTTCGCAGATACCGGATTTCGGCTATAATAGCCTGTCACCGGTATCCCGCGCTCCACCAGGTACTTTCCCAGTGAAAAACCGACTTTTCCTGCTCCTATGATTCCTGCTCTCATACCCATCACCTCCTGCAAGTTTCCGTGATGATACAAGGGCGGATCTTCCTGCCAGTGCCGCTCCGCTATCCCGGATGCCGCCCGCAGTACTCCAATAAAAGAAATCTTCCATATGTTCAGGTACAGCTTCGTTTCGAATACTATCCTACAGGCAACTATAACACAAATGGAGGGAAAAGTACAGATTTTCTCACAAGAAGATTTCTTTTCACTTTTTTCTGGCTATTTTAATATCTGTGTTTTTTACCGCCTATATTTCATTCTTCATTCTCTGAAATAAGTGCCTGGGTTCCTTTCTCTGTTATTCTAGTACCGTATCTGCCTTTTCCGATTTCAACAAGTCCTTCATTCTGA
>JALEHL010000001.1 GCA_022770665.1 Bacillota bacterium | reverse complement strand
CATAATAAAAAGAATCCGGAAGAAGACAGCCGAAGCATACAGACACAGAAGGCCATGCTGCGTGACTATGCTCACGAGCAGGGTTGGGAAATATACGATATTTATTCCGATGATGATTACTCCGGTGCGGATTCCAACCGTCCGGAATACAATCGTCTGCTGGAAGATGCAGAGAAAAGAAAATTCGACATTGTTCTGTGCAAGCATCAGTCACGTTTTACCAGGGACATGGTACATGTAGAGACATATATCAATGAAAAGTTTTCGGAGTGGGGCATCCGGTATGTGAGCCTTCTTGACGGAGCGGACACCTCCCTTGCCGGAAACAAGAAGAGCCGTCAAATTAACGGACTGGTCAATGAGTGGTATCTGGAAGATCTGTCTGAGAATATGAGGAGAGCCTATGCCACCAGAAAGAAAGAAGGCAAATACATAGCCAGCTGTCCGGTCTACGGATACAAGAAAGACCCGAATGATCCATACCATCTCATTATTGATGAGCCTTCGGCAAAGATTGTAAAAAGAATCTTTACCATGTGCATTGAAGGCATGAGCCTGAATGTGATTGCAAGAACCCTGAACGAAGAAGGGGTGCCGTCACCCACAAAATATAAGACTGAAGTGCAGGGAATCAACTTCAAGGGTACGGAAAACCTGCGAAAAGCAAGGAGATACAAGGGGGAAAGTCTGTGGCAGAGCAGCTCCGTAAATCACATTCTCAATAATGAGGTTTATACGGGCGGCCTGTACCAGAATAAGCGGCGGACAATCAGCTATAAAAACCATAACCGCATCAATTTGCCGAGAGAAGAGTGGATTATCGTGAAGGATACCCATGAACCGATTGTAACGATGGAGGAATTTGAACAGGCAAGAATCCGCCGGGCGAGGAATCCACGGATTACCACCCGGGGCGAAGGCAATTTTTTCTCGGGAAAGCTGGTTTGCGGATACTGCAGCGGTGCGGTGGTGTACAACAGTTCCAGGGATGGACATCGATATTACCGATGCCATAACAGAATTAACCTGAAAAACTGCAAGGGCGTTTCTGTCTCGGAGGAGCTGCTGAAGCGGGAAATCCTGCGTGAATTGAGGACCATTTTCGATACATGGATCAGCGAGGATGATATCAATGCCATTTCGGAGAACGTAAAAGTAAAAACAGATTCTGCTTTTCAGAATCTTGAAGGGGAACTGTATTCGAAACAGGCAAGTCTTGAAAAGATCATAGAAACGAAATCCTCGCTGTACAGCGATATGGTGGAAGGCGTTGTTTCGAAGGACGATTACAGGGAAATGTCAGAGCACTTTTCGCAGAAGCAGAAGACACTGAAAAAAGAAATTGAATCTCTGGAGCGGACACTGGAACTGGAAAAGACCACAGCCGAACTGCGAAAAAAACGAGAGAAAAAGCTGAAAGCTCTGGTTCGGCAGACGGCAGATAAATATCTGAAATGCGAGGAGCTGACAGTGGAAATGCTGCAGACCTTCGTGGACTATGTAGAAGTAAAAAACGGAGAAAAACGAGGCTCCAAGGAGCTTAAAATACACTGGAATTTCTGAAATTTATGGCGGCTGTGCAGGCCTAATGCCCCGGCTGGGTGATTACGGCACGCACGTCGCCGCCGTTGTTGATCCGGCTGAACTCCCCGTCCGTGACAGTTGCCCGGTTCATCACTACGGTTGCCACTGCACGCATGCCGTCATCACCTTCGCCGCCGGCTTCGCACTGGATCAGCCGTGCGAATAGCTCTCTTGTATCAAATGGCATATTTCACCTCCCACGTCGCTTTATTCTATGCAGAAACAGGAGAGAATGTGAAAAAAACATACTCTGCAGAAGGGAAGAAATCCTGAAATACGGAATTCTGCTGTCATAAACCCGGCCCTGTCCTCATACTCTGTTATGAGATTGCAGGAAGGGAGCCTGACTATGAGTGATGAGAAAAGAATGGATAGAGAAGCGGTGCAGGGAAGAAAGATATTATCAAAACGGTTTCTTTCACGGGCGGCTGCGGTAATTCTGGTTCTGGGACTGCTGGCGGGGGCAGGGTGGCTTCTGGCCGGGAATGGCGCGGCAGGGGGATTCGCCGGAGGAAAAAATGTGGATTTTCATCAGCTGGCTTCAGATCAGGTGCCGCAGGCCATCGAAAAGGATGTTATCCCTGAATACCGTGATCTGGAAAGAGCGCTGGGCTGTCTTGTTGACGGCAAAGTTTATGTCGTTGTGACCCGGGGCGAAAAACCGACCGCGGGTTATGACCTCTCCATCGAAAAAATGAAGCTGGAAAAGACAGAAGACGGGCAGAATCTGGTGGTCACAGCCTTGTTCATCGAACCGCCGGATGGAGAAACGGTATCGCAGGTTATCACCTATCCTTACAAAGTAGCTGAGACGGAGATGACTGCTTTGCCGGATACAATCGAGCTTCGGACCCGATTTCAATGAAACATTCCGGACGCATGCAGGAAATATCATAAAACTGCCAAATATGCGTTATTGCCGCAAATGAATAAATTCTTATGGATAATTCCTGTTTTCCCCTTGACAATTTGGAAAAACAGGAATATTCTATGTAAGTAAGCTTTTGGGCTCGTAGCTCAGCTGGGAGAGCGCTGCGTTCGCAACGCAGAGGCCGAGGGTTCGAACCCCTTCGGGTCCACCATTTGAAAAACCGCCGTTTCGCTGATATTTCAACGATTCGGCGGTTTTCTTATATTGCTTTTTCATTGAATCTATGTCCTGATTGATACCTTGCTTACCCTATTTGATGTTGCACCCAGGTTGCACTCAGGTTGCAAAACATCTTCAGGACAGATTCTGATAGTCAAAATCGCAGGGACAGGCAGGTCAGGCTTCCGTCAATTTTCTTGAATTCGCTGGTGTCCATCGGGATGACCGGATAGCCCAGAGCCTCAATGATCTTCCGGGTTTTAGGACAGTCCTGCGGAACGAGAACGGTGCCGTTGATATTCAGACTGTTGATTGCGTACAGTTCATCCGGATCGATCACGAAGCGGTTGAAGTCTCTAAATGCCGGCATGTCGTTCATCACTGCGGTAACCAGCATGTTGCGGTTTTCCAGATAGATGACGAAGTCTTTCAGGTGAAGCCCTTCCGTAACCGGAACAGTGGAGGAAGTGTAGCCGAATTTCGTTACGATCTCGTTGAACTGCCGTGCGCCTTCCTCATTGGTACGATCGGATAATCCGACATAGAAATGGTCGCCGACCCGCATCACATCACCGCCTTCCATGGTCCCCGGCGCTTCGATAGAGAAAATCTGATCGTCCTGGTAGAATTTGCGGATGGTGCTGATGATTTCATCTTTTTCTCCGTTTCGGGATGCCTTCGCCGGGTTGGTGATGACAGCGCAGCGCTCCATGACGACAGCCGGATCTTCGACAAAGCAGGAATCCGGGTATCTTTCATCTGCATCCAAGTCTGTCACATCCAGGCCCAGGCTCCGCAGCGTTTCCACGTATCTGTCGTGCTGTCTGACCGCATTTTCATAATCCGGTGTACCCTCGCAGAACTGGCCTGTGGAGATGCCGTCGATCAGCGCTTTGCAGGGTTTGCGTGTGATAGCTCTTGTAAACATATGATTGCCTCCTCATGAATCAGTGAAATGATGGTTTCTAAGAATAAGAATAAACGATATCATGGGGTTCGTCAAACGCAATATTATTATGATTATCATGAGAAAAACTCATAATAAAACCCCGTCATAAAAAAATCTCCCGATGACTGAACCATCGGGAGAGATCGGAATGCATCAGGATGCATCAGGATGCATCATATTCCTCTTCGGAGATCTTTGTGCGTTTTTTGGTTGCAAAATCATAGGAATAGCAGGAGCAAACTCCGTCCTTGCAGGTCGCATACCGCATGGATTTGCTGGTGAGGTTGCGGATCTGCGAGAGATTTTTAATCAGGAGAAGTTTTTTCTTATTCTTTCCGGTCTTTGCATCGCACCGCCAGAGTGCGGCGTCCTGCAGCTGCAGATGATCAAGGTAATACAGCTTGCCGCTGATAATTGCAATCGGTTCTCCGGCGGACAGCTTTTTCATATTTCCGGTCTTGCAGTCATATAGGTAAACTTTATCCGGTTCTGCAGGGAAGGTGCCGTAAATGTAGCGGCTGGTGGCGCTGATTCCTTTCGTGGCACGAATCTGGAGCTTGTCCCATCCGATAAAGTTCTTTTTTAACGTTTTCACTGCACCGGAAGAAAGCGTCAGTGACTTCAGCGTATCTCGAGTGAAAAAGTATAACTTGCCGTTGTAAATCGAAAGCAGATACATTTCGTCGTAACGTTTGCCTTTGGTTTTGGTGAAGGTTTTCTGGTTTTCACCGCTGACGTCAGAACGGCAGATGACCGGAAGCACATGGGCATAGGTGCCGTCGGACACATAATTGACATAATAGATGGTTTCTCCGTCACAGAGCACCGGATTGAAATCACGGTTCTGCATCTGAGCGATTTCGGCGCCGTCACTGTCTATCGACGCAGCGCAGCACAGGATGCGGCCGTTGGCTTCGTAGAAGTACATTCCGCCAGCTTCACCACGCGCCTTTTCAGAATAGGTTGCAACCCGGCCGATTTCGAAATCACCGGCTGCGGCGAATACCTGCACCGGAATCATTGCGATGATCAGAATCAGTGCGGTCAGAAGTAAAATGCGCTTTTTCTGTGTTCTTTTCTGTTTCATTGCTGAAATTTCAGCTCCTTTCGAATCATGAATTACTACTTAGTATAGACCTGTGAAAGAAAATTGTAAAGACTCTGTCTTTACAAAAAAACGTTATAATAGTATGAAAATGATGCAAAATGGAAAAAGAAGAATACAGAGGGGAAAGTAATGGGAATTCTGCGCTTTCCGTGGTATAATATAGCATTATATCAGAATAAGAAAACGGGGGTCATACAGGATGAAACCAGAGAAATTATTACAGGAAGCAGAGCAACTGCAGGAGACAATCGTCTGCGAACGGAGATATCTTCACGCCCATCCGGGCACCGGGTTTGATATCGCGGAAACGAAGGAATTCGTGAAGAAGGAGCTGGAGGCGATGGGGTATGCGCCGCAGGACTGCGGCAGAAGCGGCCTGGTGGCGCTGGCTGGCGGGAAAAAGCCGGGAAAAGTTTTTCTGCTCCGGGCAGATATGGACGCGTTGCCGGTCCGGGAAGAGGCGAATGTAGAGTTTGCGTCGAAAAACGGCAGGATGCATGCCTGCGGACACGATATGCATACGGCGATGCTGCTGGGGGCAGCCAGACTTTTGAAAAATCATGAAGAAGAGATCGAGGGGACCATCAAACTGATGTTCCAGCCGGCAGAGGAGATCTTCGAGGGATCTCACGATATGATCGAAAGCGGTCTGCTGGAAAATCCTCATGTGGATGCTGCGCTGATGATCCATGTGATGGCGGGGATGCCATTTGAAGCGGGAACGGTCATTGTGTCGGCACCCGGGGTCAGCGCACCGGCTGCAGATCTCTTTGAAATCACGGTGCAGGGAAAAGGATGCCACGGCTCCATGCCCAATAACGGCATTGATCCCCTGAATGCGGCAGCACATATTCTGATTGCTTTGCAGGAGATCGGCACCAGAGAACTGCCTCTTGGTGAAAAGGCAGTTCTCACGATCGGTTCCATGAACGGCGGCAGTGCGCCCAATGTGATTCCGGATACGGCAGTCATGGGAGGAAGCCTGCGGACCTTTGACGGGAAGACACGTGATTTTATGAAAGAACGCATGGAAGAAATCGCCGCAGCCACGGCAGCTGCATTCCGGGCGAAAGCGGAGCTCCGCTTTACCAGCGGCTGTCCGACGCTCATCAATGATAAGGAACTTTCCGGCTGTATCAGCGGTTATGTGAAGGAACTGCTGGGACCAGGAAAAGCCTTTTCTGTCGAAGAACTGAGTGCAATGGGCGGAGGCGGCGCATCCGGTTCATCCGGCTCGGAGGATTTCGCCTATGTCAGTCAGGAGGTCCCTTCCATTATGCTGGCGCTGGCGGCGGGTCAGCCGGAAAAAGGCTACGCGTATCCGCAGCACCACCCGATGGTAAAATTTGATGAGACCGCGCTGGCCGGCGGCAGCGCGGTCTATGCCTATACGGCACTGCGGTGGCTGCAGGAGCATCAGTAAAGGACGCAGAAAAGCGCACCAGACGTGCGGGCGAACGTAGACAGACGTTGACAGCAAGAGAAAGATGTAGTATCCTCTAATATAGTTGATACTGCATCTTTTTTTTGATTCAGAAAGCAGGTGCAAAAACGGGCGAAAGGGAGAGGACAGAATGGACGGTTCGAAACGGCAGATCACGAAAATTGCAAGAGAGGCCAACAAGCTGGTTATCCGCACAATGCGGGAGGGAGGAATCGGATCGGGGGAAGTGGACCTGATTCATCTGATCCGTCATAATCCGGGGCTGTCTCAGAAAGAAGTCTGCCGGCAGCTGAATATGGATAAAGGGGCAGTGGCCAGACGAACAGCAAGCCTGGAGCAGAAGGGATATCTGATCCGCAGAGCCAATCCTGCCGACGGAAGAAGCCAGCTCCTTTTCGCGACACGAAAGGCAGAACAGCTGAAGACATCGAAGGCAGAAGTGGAAACGGCCTTTTACGGATGGCTGCTGGAGGCACTAGGTGAAGAGGAAAAAGAATCCTTTCTGAGTACGCTGAACAAGCTGTATCTTCTCTCCAAACAGGAGAGCCGCAGCGGTTTTCCCCATGTGATACAATGGCTCCTGCGGGAAAAGGAGAACGGAAAGGGAGAGCAGGAAGATGACGAAAGAGAAGATGAATAAAGAAAAGAAAGGCTGTTCGGCTTCTGAAAAAACAGACCGGGTCCTCTTTTATTTCCGGAAAGAAGTGTGGATCCTCCTTGCAGTCACCATTACGGGAATTCTGTATAATGTGGGACTGGCTGCCGGCCCGTGGTTTGAGGGGCAGCTGGTCCAGTGTCTGTGTGATATCCTGAGCAGGAGGCGGGATGCGGGGGATATGCTGAAGCTGGCTGCATGGTACGGTGCGGTGATCGCTTTCGTTCAACTGATGCGATTTCTGAAACGGCTCTATGTGCGGAAATTCGCCAATAATACCGGCAAGCGGATGAAAATGACGATTTACCGCAATCTGCTGCATCAGGACTTGATGCATCGGAACGCACATCAGGACGAAGAGGCCGGCGCGATGATGACACGGATCCTGGCGGATGCGGATGCCTGCGCAGAGGGGATGCGAAAGTTCACCACGGAGGTATTTGACACCGGTGTGGTGATGGTCGCCTATCTGGGGATGCTTCTGACTTATGATGTACGGCTGACACTGCTTTCTATGATCTTTCCGCCGGCGGCCTGTCTGCTGGCGGAAAAGCTGAAAGTGCTGGTGACCCGAAATGCCGCGCTGAGCCGGGAGAGCAGTGCCAGGCTGAACAGTGCAACCCTTGAGCGAGTCACCCATGGCCTGACCTATCGCCTCTACGGACGGGAGAGAGGCTGCGAGAAAGCCTATGAAGCGGACCTGACGGATTATGAGAAAAAAGCAGTTCGGGCCAATATCTGGGAAAATGCCATGCAGCCGGTTTATCAGGTCATCTCCATGATCAGCAGCGTTCTGATTCTCTGGTTCGGCGCGCAGAATGTCCTTGGAAACGGATGGGTTTCATGGGATGTCGCTGCGTTTACCACGTTTTTTGCCTGTTATCTGAAGCTGGCCGTGAAGGCATCGAAAGTGGCGAAACTGTTTAACGCAGTACAGAAGGCACGGGTCTCCTGGAACCGGATCCGGCCCTGGCTGGGAGAACCGGCACGGGACCCGCTCCTTCGCAAAATCTGTTCGGCCGATCTTTCTGTTCGCAGCCTGACCTTCTCCTTCCCCGGACAGAAGCCTCTGTTTTCCCAGGTGTCTTTTCAGGCAGAACCGGGAGAGATCATAGGAATTACCGGAGAGATCGCCTGCGGGAAATCGACGCTGGGAAAGCTGTTTCTCGGGGAATTTCCCTATGAGGGGGAGATTCTTCTGGGGGGAAAACGGCTGTCTGGCGATGGAAAGGCTTTCGAGACCTGTACAGGATATCTGGGACATCAGCCGGAACTTTTCAGCGGGACCATTGAGGAGAACATCTGCCTGGGAGAGCCGGGGGATGTATGGCCGGTCCTTCGGGCCGTCTGCATGGAAGCGGAAGTGAAGGCACTGCCCCGGGGAATTCATACCGTGATCGGAAGCGGCGGTGTCAGGCTTTCCGGCGGGCAGCAGGCAAGGATCGCCCTGGCCAGGACGCTGTATTTCAGAAAGCCCCTTCTGGTGCTGGATGACCCGTTCTCTGCGGTAGATCCCGGGACAGAGGAAGCGATGTTTTCCAGCCTGCGGATCTGGGGAAAAGAAAGTGTGATCCTGCTGATCTCCCATCGCCTGGCCATGTTTCCGCAGATGGATCAGGTTTTGTGGATGGAAAACGGCCGTGTCACAGCGGGGGATCATAACCTGCTGATGGATACTGTGCCGCAGTATCGCAGGCTGTTCGAAGCACAGAGAAAGGAGACGGATGAACATGAAGAAAACAGGAAGAAGTGATGCCGACGGTGCGGTCTCTTCTGTGGCGGGCTGTATCAGAGAAACGGTCCGCAGACACCGTCTGATGAGCCTGCTGCTGGCGGCTGCCATTGCCGGATCTGTCGTGCTGTCGCTGCTTCCGCCACTGGTGCTGGAGCGGATCATCGATTCCCTGGCGGAGGGAAAGCCGATCGCCTTTTCTGCAGCGGCAGGCTATTTTCTGATCACTGCAGTTTCCGGGCTTCTGGATGCCGGGAAAGAAACCATGATTACCGTATTCGGACAGAAAGCGACGCATCAGATCCGCTCTGCGATGAGCAGCAAACTGCGCCGTCTGCCGTCTGTGTATTTTATCGAAAAGGATCCGGGGGTGACCGTTTCCCGGTTTGTCAATGATGTCAATACGATTGACAGTCTGTTTGCATCCGGTGTGATCAGTATGGCCGCGGATGTCTGCCGACTTGCAGGAATCCTGCTGGTCATCTTCACCCGAAGTCTGGGACTGGGAATTCTTCTGGCGGCCGTCACGCCGCTGCTGTTCCGGATGACCCGGGTTTTTCAGAAACGAATGCTGCAGGCGCAGATGGACGGACGGGCTGCGGTAGGGCGCACCAGCCAGCAGATTCCTGAAACGCTGCAGAATCTGCGGACAATCCGAACGCTGCGGCAGGAAAATTTCATGCAGAAGCGGTACGGAGACACTATTGAGGAAGGATTCCGGGCGCAGGAGCGGTCAAACTTTTATGATGCGGTCTATTCCCCGATTATTGTGACCGTCAGCGCGATTCTCGTCGGCATTGTGATGGCAGCTTCCGCCCGCGGCGGTATGTGGCAGACTTTTTTCGGGATGTCTGCCGGGACAGCAGCGGCGATGATTTCTTATGTGGGTAGCTTTTTCGGTCCTCTGGAAAGCATCGGTATGGAAATACAGAACATTCAGTCTGCTGTGGCGGGAGTTCGGAGAATCAATGAATTCCTCGGAGAAGATGAAAGAAAGATGGCAGAAACAGACGGAGATACGGATTTTGCGGAGAACGAAACCGGAACGCACGCCGCGGTCTCTCTCCGTGATATCTGTTTCCGGTACAAAGAAGAAGAACCGGGGATTCTTGAAGATTTCAGCCTGGAGGTACAGGAAGGGGAATCCGTGATCCTGGCCGGCCGGACCGGATCCGGAAAGAGCACGGTGCTCCGGCTGATCGAGGGACTGTATGCGCCGCAGTCGGGTACAGTGCGGATTTTCGGCAAGGCCCCGGAAGAGATTCCGGAGGAGGAAAAAAGACGATGGATGGGATGTGTGGAACAGCAGTTTCATCGGATACCCGGCACGGTTGGTGAGCAGGTTTCCATGGGGGATCCGCAGATTAGCAGGTCGCAGGTGGAAAAGGCGCTTCGGACTGTCGGACTCTGGGAAACGGTGGATCAGCTGCCGATGGGTATGGATACGCCATGCACGGAGAAGCTTTTTTCGCAGGGACAGTTCCAGCTGCTCTCCATAGCCCGCGCCATCGCAGAAGATCCGAAGCTTCTTCTTCTGGATGAGATGACGGCCAGTCTGGATGCGGGAACGGAGGAACAGGTGCTGGCTGCACTGGAAGCTGCAGCAGACCGGCGCACGGTGATTTCTGTTTCGCACCGGCTGAATGATATGGCAATGAAGAAAAAAGCGCGGATACTGGTCCTGCAGGGGGAAGATGAAGCAGAATGATGCAGAGAACAGATCAGGAGGGAAAAATGAGATTACATTGGTTTCAGACATTGAGGAAATAGAAGAAGGAAGATCTTCCAAAGGATCTTTTTTCGGGACTGATTATGGCCGCAGTATCGATTCCGATCGCTATGGGGTACGCGGAGGTTGCAGGACTTCCTGCGGTATGCGGACTGTACGGGTCAGTGTTGCCGGTCCTGCTTTTTGCGATGTTTTCCACGTCGCCGCAGTTTATTTTCGGCGTGGATGCGGCACCGGCGGCAGACGCCGGAATCGGTTAACCCGAAATGCAAAATTTCCAGAAATGGTTAAGCGGATGAACCGGCGATCCATGCATAGAAGAGCAGAAAGAATACAGAAATACAATAAAAAGGGCCCGCCGCCCTAACGGTTATTTTCCGTTAACGCGACAGCTCCGGGAAGCCGGCAGAAAAAAGGGTTCACAGAATCTTCACAGAAAAATGTTAGCACTCCTTATTGACGAGTGCTAACAAGCGTGCTATAGTATGAGTATCAAATAAAGGAAGACCACGATCTGGAAGGGAGATATGACTTATGATGCACAGTATTTTTGGAGATAACTTTTTCGATGATTTTATGGATGACTTTCCGTATTATGATGACCGGGATGCGAAGAAAGCAGAGAAGAAACTGTATGGCCGCCGGGCAGGAAATCTGATGCAGACAGATATTAAGGAAAAGAGAGACTGCTATGAACTGGAAATGGACCTGCCGGGCTTTAAAAAAGAAGAGATCAGAGTGTCACTGGAAAACGGATGCCTGACCATCAGTGCGGCAAAATGCGTGGACCAGAATGAACAGGAGAAGGAGACCGGCAAATATATCCGCAGAGAGCGTTTCTCCGGTGCCTGCGAGCGTTCGTTCTATGTAGGCGATTATCTGAGAAAAGAGGACATTGCGGGCAGCTTCAAGCATGGCATTCTGAAGCTGGTGATTCCGAAAAAAGACGCGATTCCGGCTGCAGAGGAAAACAAGTACATCACAATTGAATAAATCGAATGGATGAATCAGCAGAACCACCGGTTCTGCGCAGAGGGGCTGCCGCACGGCTGACGGATCATGTCGGCCGGAGCGGCAGCCTTTTCGTTCTCTCTGCCTGACGCAGAGAAGAAAACATGGAAAATGTTGAATTCCGGGAAAAAATACGGTATACTGGATGGCGGTACATGGGGACGATATATTTTGAGAAGAGAACGGAGAAAGGGAAAAAGAAATGTTGGAGTTGTTAAACAGTATCATCAACGCAGTCAGCGGGATTCTGTACAAGCCGTGGTGCGTTCCCCTGATCCTGCTGGCCGGCGGGATCATTCTGACCGTGCGCAGCAGATTCATTCAGGTGCGTATGTTTACAGAGTCATTCAAAGTGATTATGGAAAAGCCGCGAACAGAAAACGGAATTTCATCTTTCGGCGCACTGATGGTGTCAACCGCCTCACGCGTGGGAACCGGAAACATTATCGGTGTAGCGACAGCGATCTGCGCCGGCGGTGCGGGTGCGGTGTTTTGGATGTGGGTCACTGCGGTGATCGGCGGTGCGTCTGCTTTCGTGGAATCCACGCTGGCACAGATTTATAAAAAGAAGAATCCGGACGGTACCAGTTACGGCGGACCTGCGTTCTATATGCGGGATGCGCTGAAGCAGAGATGGCTGGGTGTGATTTTTTCGGTTCTGATTATCATGACTTACGCGGTGGGATACAATATGCTGGCATCCTACAATCTTCAGTCGACCTTTGCCGCATTTGATTTTTACAGCGATTCGTCGCCGGCGGTGATCGGCATCATCCTGGCAGTGCTCTTCGGCATCATTGTGATCGGCGGTGCGAAACGTCTGGTGAAAGTGACCGGTGTACTGGTTCCTGTGATGGGTGTGCTGTATGTGATCGTGGCTGTCGTGGTGCTGGTGCTCAATGCGCGGAATATCGGACCGATGTTCCGGATGATCTTCGAGAGTGCGTTTGATTTCCGGGCGGTCTTCGGCGGGTTTGCCGGGTCCTGTGTGATGCACGGCATCAAGCGCGGTCTATATTCCAACGAGGCTGGTATGGGTTCCGCGCCAAATGCGGCAGCAACGGCCGATGTGTCTCATCCTGCCAAACAGGGTCTGGTTCAGATGCTGTCTGTCTTTCTGGACACGCTTCTGATCTGTACTTGTACGGCATTCATGTGCCTGTCTTCCGGTGTGGAATTCAATCCGGACATGGAAGGGGCTGCTTTCGTGCAGAGCGCACTGGCGGAAAGCCTGGGAACTTTCGGACCGATATTTATCTCGGTGGCCATGTCGCTGTTTGCCTTCACGACACTGATCGGAAACTACTCTTACTGTGAGGGCTGCCTCACGTTTATTCTGAACCGGGAGCCAGGCAGGGCGGGTCTGATGACGTTCCGCGTTCTTGCCACCGTTCTGGTGTTTGTCGGTGCAGTGGCCAGCGCGGGTACTGTATGGAATCTGGCGGATATGACGCAGGGGCTTATGGTCGTGGTTAATGTGCCGGTGATTCTGCTTCTGATGAAGCCGGCTATGGCCTGTCTGGACGATTACTGCAGGCAGAAGAAGGAAGGAAAGAATCCGGAATTTATTGCGCAGGAGGCAGGGATTCGCGGGGATCTGGATTTCTGGAAATAACCGGTAAGCGGTACAGAAGCGGGGCAGAGTGGTTTCTGCCCCGCTGTTTTTATGGCCTTTTTTTCTAAATTTTTCGGCCTGAAAATATTACTTAAATAAAGTTTCGGGATTTCCTGTTGATTTTATTTTTCTAGCATATATAATGTATGTTAGATCAATTGCAATCGTCAGCGCATGAAACAGCGCACTCTGAGAGAATTGTGAGAAGAAAGAAATGAGGTAATTGAAATATGGCGATAATCGATTTAACCAAATACGGTATTACAGGAACGACAGAAATTGTGCATAACCCTTCCTACGAGTATCTGTTTGAAGAGGAAACGAAACCGGGACTGGAGGGCTTCGATAAGGGCCAGGTCAGCGAACTGGGCGCGGTCAACGTCATGACCGGCGTGTACACCGGACGTTCCCCGAAAGATAAATTCATCGTCATGGATGAAAACTCCAAGGACACCGTATGGTGGACCTCCGACGAGTATAAGAACGACAACCACCCGGCAAGCCAGGAGACCTGGGAAGCCGTAAAAGAAATTGCAATCAAAGAACTGTCTAATAAGAAGCTGTACGTGGTCGATGCGTTCTGCGGCGCCAACAAGGATACCCGTATGGCCATCCGCTTCATCATGGAAGTGGCATGGCAGGCACATTTTGTAAAGAACATGTTCATCGTGCCGACCGACGAAGAGCTGGAAAACTTCGAACCGGACTTCATCATCTATAACGCATCCAAGGCCAAAGTGGAAAACTACGAAGAGCTGGGCCTGAACTCCGAGACCGCAGTAGTATTCAACATCACCAGCCGGGAGCAGGTCATCATCAACACCTGGTACGGCGGCGAAATGAAGAAGGGCATGTTCTCCATGATGAACTACTACCTGCCGCTGAAGGGCATCGCATCCATGCACTGCTCCGCCAATACCGATATGAACGGCGAAAACACCGCCATTTTCTTCGGCCTGTCCGGCACCGGCAAGACCACCCTGTCCACCGATCCGAAGAGACTGCTGATCGGCGACGACGAACACGGCTGGGATGACAACGGCGTCTTCAACTTCGAAGGCGGCTGCTATGCCAAAGTCATCAACCTGGACAAGGAATCCGAACCGGACATCTATAATGCGATCCGGCGGAATGCGCTTCTGGAAAACGTGACCCTGGACGAAAACGGAAAGATCGATTTTGCAGACAAGAGCGTCACCGAAAACACCCGCGTATCCTATCCGATCAACCATATTGAAAAGATTGTACGCCCTGTATCCTCCGCGCCGGCAGCCAAGAACGTGATCTTCCTGTCCGCCGACGCATTCGGCGTACTCCCTCCGGTATCCATCCTGACGCCGGAGCAGACCCAGTACTACTTCCTGTCCGGCTTCACCGCCAAGCTGGCAGGCACCGAACGCGGCATCACCGAGCCGACACCAACCTTCTCCGCATGCTTCGGTCAGGCGTTCCTGGAACTCCACCCGACGAAATACGCCGAAGAGCTGGTGAAGAAGATGGAGCAGAGCGGTGCCAAAGCATACCTGGTAAATACCGGATGGAACGGCACCGGCAAGCGGATTTCCATTAAGGACACCCGCGGCATCATCGACGCCATCTTAAACGGTGACATCAAGGACGCGCCGACCAAGAGCATCCCGTACTTCAATCTGGAAGTACCGACCGAGCTTCCTGGCGTGGATCCGGCCATCCTGGACCCTCGCGACACCTACGCCGACCCGTCCCAGTGGGAAGAAAAGGCAAAGGATCTGGCAGGCCGGTTCATCAAGAACTTCGCCAAGTACGAAGGAAACGCAGCCGGCAAAGCGCTGGTTTCCGCAGGTCCGCGGCTGTAGGACATTCCGGACTCACGCAGACGGAGCAAAATCTGTTCGCCAGACGAAAACGGCGGCACCGAAAGGTGCCGCTTTTGGTTTTTTTTGATGTCGGAACCTCTGCACGACGAAAAGGACGCCAAACAGATCGTTTTAATCCCAATGAAGTCACCTGGAACAATCGATACATGCCAGCGGAGAAAAAAATAGGAAACTGGCGTCCCATTTGCGTTGCGGAAAGCGGAAAAGCTGCCGCAGCCCGATTTTTGTATGGCGCGCACGGAGAATAAATGGTATGATAAAAAGAAGAATGTCAGTCACAGGAGGAAACAATGACGGAACTATTGGCCCCGGCGGGGAATATGGAGGCGCTGAAGGCTGCCATCGCAAACGGGTGTGATGCGGTCTATTTCGGCATGCAGAAATTCGGTGCGCGGGCGTATTCGACAAATTTCGACATGGACAGCCTGCAGGAGGCGGTGGAGTATGCGCACCTGCGGGATGTGAAAATATATGTCACGATGAACACCATCGTGTTTGAGGATGAGATGGAGGAGATGCGCCGTCAATTGCGGCAGCTGAACGAAGCGGGTGTGGACGGCGTTATCGTGCAGGATCTGGCGGTTTTTGAGGAGGTCGTGCGGAAGTATCCCGATATGGAAGCCCATTGCTCGACCCAGATGGGAATTGACGATCTGGATGGAACCTTGCTCATGAAAGAGCTGGGAGCGAAGCGGGTGGTGCTTTCCCGGGAGGTTCCCATTGAGAAAGTGAAAGAGATCCGTCACATTGCGAAAGTGCCTATTGAGATCTTCATCCATGGAGCATTGTGCGTGTCTTACTCGGGAAACTGCCTGATGTCCGGGCTGATCGGATATCGGAGCGGAAACCGCGGAAGATGTGTGGGTTCCTGCCGCAAACCGTATGAGCTGCTGGACCGGACTACGGGACGGTCGCTGGGAACCGGCTATCTGCTGTCCACGAAGGACCTGAACACCATCGACTACATCGACCAGCTGAAGGAGATTGATTCGCTGAAGATCGAAGGGCGCATGAAGGAGCCTGCCTATGTGGCCAATGTGGTCTCGGTGTACCGGGCGGCGCTGGACGGTAGGGCAACGGCCACGGAGAAGGACAACCTGAAAAAGACTTTCAACCGGACCTTCACCAAGGGCTATTTGTTCCACGAGGATCCGAAAGATCTTTCCAATATTCAGCGGCCAAACAACTTCGGCTATGAGATCGGCAGAATTACGGGCTTCCGCCGCGGCATGTACGAGATCACTCTGCAGCAGCCGCTCAATCAAAACGACATCATCCGGATCGATCACAACAGGGAAGACGTGAATTTAGCCGTGGTGAAACTGTATGACCGGGACGGGAACCTGATCAGCAGAGCGGATCACGTGTGCTGGATCCGAATCAAAGAAAAGCTCTCAATCGGGGATGTGGTGTACAAAACGAAGGATGTTCTGTTTTATAAAGAGCTGGATCATAGGCTTGAGGGGGAATTCCGGCGGTTCCCACTGGATCTGAAGGTGTACGCATACCCGGATTCCAGGCTGATCATCGATGCGGAGGGCCTGGGCTGCAGTTATCTTTATGAAAGCGAGGAGACCCTGAGCGAGGCGGTCAATAATCCGACCGCCAGGGATCAGGTGGTGAAGCAGCTTTCCAGACTGAATGATACCGTGTTCACACTGCATGATGTGGAGTTTGAGGAATACAATGCCTTTATCCCGGTGAGGATGCTGAATCAGGCAAGGCGTGCCATTGTACAGGGACTGTACGATGCGAAGCTGCGCAGCAAGCCGAGGCGGGTGCTGGAGACGCCGGAGGATGACCGGGCTTCCGGGGCAGACCGGATGCAGCAAGCGGGCCGAATCGGGGCAGCCGGGCCGATCCGGACGGCGGCGTGGACATGTGAGGCGCCGGCAGCGGAGACATGGACATGTGAGGCGACAAACGGCGCCGCACCGGCAGCCGCAGAACCGTACCTTACGGCAGCTGTCACCACCAGGGCCCAGTACGACGCCTGCGTGAGATGCGGTATAAAAGAAGTATATTTTGAAAATATTATCAGAAGAAACCAGGTGGAATACGAAGAAAAAGAAGGTCAGCTGCTGATCGGCGGCTATGGCGGGCTTTACCATTACAGAAACACGAACCCGTTCATCACCGACTACTCCTTCAATGTGGTCAACGCGGCCAGCTGCCGCCAGCTGTACCGGATGGGTGCCAGACGGGTCACCCTGTCCTACGAGATCAACCGGAAGCAGATCGGAGATCTGATCGAAGCCTATGAGAAAGAATACGGCAGCTGTCCGGCATTGGAAATGATCATATACGGCCGTGCCCCTCTGCTGTTCACGAAATACTGTCCGCTGAAAAAGATGGATCAGTGCGGCGTCTGCAGGACCAGATCCTACGAGATCCGGGATGCGTACGGCACTTTCCCGATTCTGAGCCACGCCGACTGCACCACCACGATCCTGAACGGAAAGATTCTGAATCTGCTGGATGAAATGCCGTCTATACGGGGCGTGGAGGCGTTCCGGCTCAATTTCACCATCGAATCGGAAACGGAAGTCGAGGAGATCGTGAAGGCTGCCCGGAGAAAACTGGACGGAACAGCCGGACGCTCCCTGTTCCGCCAGCAGACAGATACCAGAGGCCATTTCAATAAGGAAATCATTTAGAAAAGAGGAAACGTATGATTCAGGTAGAAAAACTTTCTTACGGTTTTCCGGCGAAAGAGCTGTATCATGATATTTCATTCACCATAGAAAAAGGGCAGCACTGTGCCCTGATCGGCAGCAGCGGCACCGGAAAATCCACGCTTGCCGACATGCTGATCCATCCGGAGAATTATTTGTACGACGGCAGAATCACAAGGAACGAAAACTGCAGAACCGGCTATGCCAGCCAGTTCAGCGTGCGGGACAAATCACAGGAATGCACGGTGTTCGAGTATCTCAGCCAGCGGTTTCTGCAGATCCAGAGCGACATCGCGGCAGTCTGCGAGGAAATGGCAGATCCGGATATCGAAGATATGGATGCGGTCTTTGAACGGTACCAGGCTCTGCTGGATGAAAATGCGTCCATGGACGGGGATCATTATGAGAGCAGGATCCGCAGGCAGCTCCATGTGGCTCGCATGGAGGGACTGGAGGAAACCAGGCTGTCGCAGATCAGCGGCGGCGAATACAAGCTGCTTCAGATCATGCGGGAGATGCTGCGGTCTCCGAATCTTCTGGTGCTGGACGAGCCGGACGTGTTCCTGGATTTCACCAACCTGAACAGCCTCTGCAAGATGATCAGCGAATACAAAGGAACCCTGCTGGTGGTCACCCACAACCGGTACCTGCTGAATCACTGCTTTGATAAGATCCTGCATCTGGAAAACGGTGATCTGCAGGAGTTCGATGGCAGTTACACGCAGTATCGATGCTCGATCCTTCGGGAAAAATTAAAGCGGCAGCTGCAGAGCATAGAGGAGCAGGAAGAGATTGCGCGAACGGAGCAGATGGTAGAGCGCCTTCGCAAACGGGCAACGCTTATGGTGAACCCGACCATCGGCAGATCCGTCAATGCGAAGCAGACGCAGCTGGACCGCCTGCGGAAAAGACAGATCAAAGCGCCGTTTATCGAGGTGCGGGAGCCGCAGATCACGCTGCCTGAGGTCGCGCCGTCAGAGCCGGGTGCAGAGCCGGGTGCAGAGCCGCGGGACATTCTGACGGTGACCGGTTATCAGGTGGATTTTGATCACGATCTGCTGCAGGATGTCAGCTTTACCCTGCGGGAGGGAGAAAAGGCAGCCTTGGTGGGGGCAAACGGCACGGGGAAAACGACTTTGATCCGCGATATTCTGAAAAATGAAAATACTTCCATCCGAATCGATGAAACGGCACGCCCTGTATGCCTGTCTCAGCTGCAGGACCGGCCCGCCGATTCGGAAAGGACGGTATACCAGGTGCTTCTGGAAGCAGGCAATGGCAGCCGGGATTTTATGAAAGATCTCCTGACAAAATATACTCTTCCGGCGGAGGTGCTGGATCAGAGGGTGTGTGATCTTTCCGGGGGAGAACAGAATCTGCTGCAGCTTGCGCGGATTGCATGCTCGGACGCGGATCTGCTGATCCTGGACGAGCCCACAAGCCACCTGGATCTCCAGGCGCAGACTGCACTGGAAAAAGCCGTTTCCGCGTACAAAGGCACGGTGCTGATGGTCAGCCATGATTTCTATCTGGTGGCAAACTGTGCCGACTTTGTGCTCCTTGCAGAGAACAATACTGTGCGGAGAATGCGCACCAGAAACTTCCGGAAGATGGTCTATGAGAAATATTTTGATCAGAAATATCTGGAAAGAGACAAGAAAAAACAGGAGCTGGAAGCAGAGATTACGGCGGCATTCAGAAAGAACGACCTGATCGCGGCGGACAGACTGATCGAAGAACTGGAAGCGCTCAGTGAGGAATAGAGGAGCTGGAAAGGAGCAGCGGGGCGGAAAATGAGAGAAAAATGGAGAAACTGGTATGAGGCACATCTGTCACGGTGGATCCCGGCATATGCGTTTTTTCCGCTGATCGGGTGTTTCCTGTGGAACTGTCTGATTTACTGGGGGACGCAGCAGATCATTCTGGGACTGGGGCTGCAGGTGCATGACATCACTTCGGCGCTGGACCGGATGGTGCCGTTTCAGCCGGTCTGGGTGTCTGTCTATGTGCTGAGCTATCCGTTCTGGGTGGTCAGTTACGCTCTGACGGCGCGGGAGAGCAGCCGGGAGGACTGGTTCCGGTTTGTATTTGCAGATATGCTGTCACGTCTGATCTGCGGGATCATTTTTCTGGCATATCCCACCACGAATGTGCGCCCGGATATCCTGGGGGACGGTTTCTGGGATACGCTGATGGGCCTGATTTATTCGCTGGATCCGCCGCTGAATCTGTTTCCGTCGATTCATTGTCTGGCCAGTACGATGAGCTGGCTGGGCATCCGAAAGTGTACCGGGATCCCGGCATGGTACCGCAATTTCACCCTGGTGTTTGCGCTGCTGATCTTTGCCTCGACGCTGTTTACCAGGCAGCACTGCATTGCGGATGTGGCCGGAGGGGTTCTGATTGCAGCTGGATGTTTCTGGATCGGACGGCGCCTCAGATGGTAAAAGGACCGGCGCCTTTGGAAAAGGCCCGTCTGCAGAACGTGCGCCCGCAGGGCGCACGTTCTGCACGCACCTATGGGCGAAAGCCTCTGTTCCTCTGCATCTCTGCGCCTTTGCACCTTTGCACCTTTGCGCCGCTGCACCTCGGCTCTGTCCGGAACGGAATATTTCGATTTTGCTGAATCCCGGACATCTGGCGCGCCGGATCATCCGATCCGGCGCGCCAGAGCGCTGCCGGCCGCTGCGCCGGCGATGCAGGCGCAGAAACTGAGAATCATATAAAGCAGGGCCGTTCCGGTCCTGTTTTCGTTTATCAGCGTGACGTTTTCCAGCGCGAAGGTGGAAAATGTGGTGAAGCCGCCGCAGAGTCCCACTTTCAGAAACAGGGTCAGAGGCGCTCCGGCAGTCTGCCGGAGCGCAGCGAACTGGGACACGAATCCGATCAGAAAGGAACCCAGCAGATTGATGCAGAACGTGGTGAGAGGAAATCCCGCAGGCTGTCCCACAGGTAGCAGGCCCGCCAGATAGCGGAGTACGGCACCGAGAAAACCGCCGGCACCAACGGCAAGTAGATTGATCATTTCATGAAAACCTCGAATTAAAAAATCTGCAACCCCAAAGGGGCGCCAGGAGCGCACTTTTTTTGCGATTGGCGTGTATAGATCCTCTAGGTATACGGAAAAAAGAAAGAAAAACCGGGGGAAAAAGCATGCTACAAGCGCAGAAATGTAAATTTATGGGATATTTTACAAAATATGTAGGATCGTTGCTAAAAGAGAACAAGCAAAAATGTATTTTTATGTAAAATTTCCGAATTTTTAAGCATACCTAGATGATCTAGGTGACGCCATTCTGATCAAAGCGACCCATTTGGCGTCCTTTTTTGCCTGCAGAATCTTTTCTCCCGAAATTTTTGGACAGACGGATGCCTCTGCCTGCCCGCCGGTCGGCACCAGCTACTTGCGAGCCTGCCCTGTCTGCCCTGTCTGCCCTGCCTGCCCGCCGGATGGCACCAGCTGGTCGATGGTCGGATGAACATGGTAGAAATCCCGCAGTGCTTCATACTGCTGCTGAGCGCGGGCGGCCTTCCAG
Source organism: Bacillota bacterium (assembly GCA_022770665.1). GTDB lineage: Bacteria > Bacillota > Clostridia > Peptostreptococcales > Anaerovoracaceae > RGIG7179. The sequence continues at coordinate 12,287 of JALEHL010000001.1, read as the reverse complement.
GGCCGCCTGCTTTCCGATGTCAGAAGATTTCACTGCCCGGATCATTATGTTTCTTGCCGTATGCTCCAGGCTGGTGAATTCAATCATGGCCACATCGTAACCGCAGGCCTCCAGCTTCAGTCCCCGCAGCCCGTCGGTGAGATATTCGGTCAGCCGGTCCTTCAGAATACCGTGTTTCAGCATGGGCTGGTGGATGTCGTTTTCGATCTGGCGGAAGAGTTCATGCTGGCAGCAGGGAACGCTGAGGATGACCTTCGTGTTCCAGGCGACAGCGTTGATCAGGGCGTAGTCCGTAGCAGTGTCGCAGGCATGTAGAGTCACCACCATGTCGGCATGATCACTGGTGTAATCCGCGATATCTCCCATGAGAAAGCGCAGACCGTCATAATGCAGATCCGCTGCCACCTGATTGCAGAACCGGATCACATCGGCCTTCAGATCCAGGCCGACGATTTCCACATTGCGCTGTTTCAGCACTTTCAGATAATAGTAAATGGCGAAGGTCAGGTACGCTTTACAGCAGCCGAAATCGATGATCCGCAGCGGTCTGCCGTCTGGATATACGGGCAGCAACGGGAATACGTCCTCCACGATCTCAAGATACCGGTTGATCTGGCGGAACTTGCCGTAGTGCTTTTTCAGCACACGGCCGCTCCGGTCCATGACGCCGAGACGGATAAGAAAATCACAGGGCTCCCCGTCGGGGATGATGTAGTTCTTCTGCTTATTGTGTTCCAGGCATGCCGGCTGCTTCGTTCCCGATTTCCGAGTAATCCGGGGCCTTTCCGGTTTCGCAGCCAGAATCTGGATATCCTCTCCTTCGAGAAATATGTTGATCTGCTGAAACTGCTCTGCAATCAGAGAAAGGGAACAGCGGACCGCCTCTTCCGAAGAAAGGTTCTCGTGGGTGACCTTTTTCTCAAAGGTGTATTCCGCCTGATACATCTGCTGCCCGCCGATACAGACCGGACGGATCAGAACTTTGCGGCATTCCTGCGATTTTTTTCTCCTGTCGCTGAAAATCATCCGGATCAGACGGTCTCCGGTAAATATATCTGTGAAAACAGAAGCAAGCTTGTCCATGGGTAAACCTCCGGCAGGTGATTTCAAAAGTAAAGATTCCGTTTCAGTATAACACAAGCCGGAGGCGATGAAAACCCCCGGCTTCCGTATTTTGCCGGATCGTTACGGCTCGATGAAAGCGATGCCCAGAATATCGGCAACCGAAAGGGCCAGATTCCGGCCGATGGTTTCAATATTATTGATGATCCAGGTGGCATCTTCCCAGTTGTCATGATAGGCCACTTCAACCAGGACGGCCGGGGCCTTGGTGCGGCGCAGTTCAGCCAGTGTGGTGGTGGGAACGACGGTGACCAGATCCGGCAGCGGATAGATCTGCTTCAGATTATTGGCGATAATCTCCGCATCCCGCCTGCCTCGGGTGCTGGTCGCGTAATAGTATACGTCAGGGCCCCGGAGCATGCCGGCCAGGTTTGGGGGTGCGGCATTGGAGTGAACGGCCAGATGGAAATCGTAATTCCCGGCATTGGAGCTGGCAATAGAGTCCGATACGGTTCCGTTCGGGTCGTTTCTCACAAAATCGATGCCGCTGGCGTTGAGATAGGGGATCATGGCGTCGACGATGAGGTTGGCGTAATATTCCTCGCTGTTTCCGGTCACAAAGGTGTTATATTCCTGTGTGGACGGGCTTAAGTAAACTGTAGGCATCCGTACACCTCCGTTTCATGTAAGTTTACAACAATATAATATGCGATGGCCGTTGAAATTGTCCGCTTTTTATGATAAAATAAAACGATATTGAGTGTTTTAGAACATCGTTTGATTTAGAATATACAGAGAAAGAAGGACAGAAGATGAGTCAGAAACAGAAGATTATCAACATTGCCGTGATTGCTCACGTTGATGCAGGAAAATCTACGCTGGTCGACGCATTCCTCAATCAGAGCGGAGTGTTCCGCGATAATGAGGAAGTGGTGGACTGTGTCATGGACAGCGACGACATCGAGCGGGAGAGAGGAATCACCATCTACTCGAAAAACTGCTCCGTCATGCATAACGGCGTGAAGATCAACATCGTGGATACACCGGGACATGCGGATTTCAGTTCAGAAGTGGAGCGGATCATGAAGACAGTGGATACGGTGATTCTGCTGGTGGATTCCAGTGAAGGACCGATGCCGCAGACCCGCTTCGTGCTGCAGAAATCCCTGGAGCAGGGGATCAACCCGATCCTGTTTATCAATAAACTGGATAAAAAGGATGCCCGGATCGATGAAGTGGTGGACGAAGTGTACGAACTGTTTATGGATCTGGAAGCAACCGACGAGCAGCTGGATTTCCCGATCCTTTACGGAATTGCCCGCCAGGGTATCGCGGTGCGGGATCCGAAGGAAGTGGAGACGCTGGAGATCGGCGAAGGAGACAGCAAGATCAAGAAGAGCCCGAAGGGACTGGGCGGACTGGATATCACGCCGCTGTTCGATACGATCATCGAGCACTGTCAGCCATATCCGGATCTGAATGATGAGCCGCTGCAGTTCCAGGTATCCACCCTTGCCTATGATGACTATATCGGACGGCTGGGCATCGGCAGGATCACCAGGGGCAAAATCCGTGAAGGCCAGACTGTGGCGGTGGCCAAGGCGGACGGCAGCATCGTGCAGAGAAAGATCAACCAGGTCTTTGTATACAGAGGATTAAAGCGGACGGCTGTGCCGGAAGCCGAGTGCGGCGATATTGTGGTGGTTTCCGGCATATCGGATATCTCCATCGGGGAAACGATCTGCGATCCGGCCTGTCCGGAGCCGATGGAAATGATTCATATTGAAGAGCCGACCCTGTCCATGAACTTTATGGTCAACTCTTCGCCATTCGCCGGAAAGGTGGGGAAATACGTAACATCCCGTCATATCCGGGAACGGCTGAATAAGGAGCTGGAGGTCAATGTCGGCCTGGTGGTGGAAGAAACCGATTCCACTGACTGCTTCAAGGTATCCGGCCGCGGCGAGCTGCATCTTTCCATTCTGATTGAAAATATGCGCCGAGAAGGATATGAGCTGGCGGTTTCCAAACCGCAGGTCATCCTTCGTCATGGAGACCGCGGACAGACCCAGGAACCGATTGAGGAAGTGGTCATCTCTGTTCCTGACGAATATGCAGGCACGGTCATCAACAAACTGAATATCCGGAAGGGTATCATGCGGCAGATGTCCGGCGCAAACGGTTACACCAGGCTGGAATATCTGGTGCCGACTCGCGGACTGCTGGGATACCGGAGTGAATTTATCAATGACACGCGAGGGGAAGGAACTATGGTTCGGCGGTTTGAATGCTTCGACGATTATAAAGGAGAGATTCCGCAGAGAACCAACGGTGTGGCCATCGCCCAGGAAGAAGGTGTTTGCACGCCGTACGCCCTGTTTAATATCGGAGAACGTGTTCAGATGTTCGTGGAACCGGGAACCCGCGTCTATGAAGGAATGATCGTAGGAATGAACTCCCGCAGCGATGACATGGTGGTTAATCCGTGCAAGGCCAAGAGAGTGAGCAATATGCGCGCAGCCGGTTCCGATGATGCCATCAAGTTGAGCCCTGCCAGAAAATTCACGCTGGAAGAAGCACTGGAATTCATCAATGATGATGAGCTGGTGGAAATCACACCGGATGATATCCGCCTCCGCAAGAAGCTTCTCCATGAACTGGAAAGAAGAAGAAGCGGCCGTGTTTACGAATAAGGATTTTGTGGTATAAAAATAAAATATCGTTTTAAGGGAGAAAAAAATTTATGGATTTAAGCCAGAAGACCATAGATATGATCGGCATGATCGCTGGAGCAGTGCTGATCCTGGCTGTCGGCCTGGTTCTGATCCGTGTGATCCTGGGAATCACGCGAAAGGCGCTGACCCGCACCACACTGGATGGTGCCATCTATACATTTATCATCAGCTCGATGAAAATCGTCCTTTCTATCGTGCTGGTGGTGGCGCTCCTGGGACAGCTGAAGGTACCGACTGCACCGCTGGTGACGCTGCTGGGCGCCTGCGGCGCAGCCATTGCGCTGGCTCTGAAGGACAGCCTGGGGAATATCGCAGGCGGCCTTCTGATATTAGCCAACAAACCCTTTAAAAAAGGGGATGTGATAGATACTGCCGGAATTAACGGGATCGTGGAAAACATCGATCTGTTTGTGACCACGCTGAAGACCTTTGACAATAAGGTTATCACAATTCCCAACGGCACGATCAACACTTCCGTGATTGTCAACTACTCCCGGGAGGATTCCCGAAGAGTGGACTGCAAATTCGGAATCAGTTATGACTCGGATATTGCCAGAGCCAAAGACGTCCTGCTGGCTGTGGCACAGTCCAGTCCTGACATTTATCAGGAACCTGCACCGTTCATCGGCGTTGCTTCACAGGGTGACAGTGCGGTTCTGTTCGACCTGCGCGTCTGGTGTGATACAGACAAGTACTATGATGTAAAGTATTATCTAGAGGAGCAGGTGAAACTGGCTTTTGATGAAGCGAATATTTCAATACCTTTCCCACAGATGGACGTTCATGTGGTCAAGTAATTTTTTAGGAGAGAAGACATGGGAGAAATTAAAAAATTCAAAAGAGTATTGGTTGCAAACAGAGGAGAGATCGCCATTCGTGTGTTCCGTGCATGCCGTGAGCTGGGGATTCGTACAGTAGCGATCTATTCGGAAGAAGATAAGAATTCTCTGTTTCGGACCAAGGCAGATGAAGCCTATCAGATCGGAAAGGGCAAGACGCCGGTTGGCGCTTACCTGGGAATCGATGAGATCATTGCCCTTGCCAAGGCCAAGGGTGTCGATGCGATCCACCCGGGATACGGATTCCTGGCGGAGAACGTGGAGTTTGCGAAGGCATGTGAAGAGGCCGGCATTGAATTTATCGGACCGACTGCCGAGATGATGGATAAACTGGGCGACAAGATCAAGTCCAAGATCGTAGCGCATTCTGTCGGCGTTCCGACGATACCTGGCGTGGAGAAAGCCATTCAGACGGAGGAGGAAGCCGTAAAATTCGCGGAATCCTGCGGCTATCCGATCATGTTGAAAGCCGCTGCCGGCGGCGGCGGACGCGGCATGCGTATCGTGAATACGCCGGAAGAACTTCTGCCGCAGTTCCGGAGCGCACGGTCTGAAGCAGCCAAGGCATTCGGCATTGATGATATTTTCATTGAAAAATACCTGGAAAACCCGAAACACATTGAAGTGCAGGTGCTGGGTGATAAAGAAGGCAACCTGGTTCATCTTTTTGAAAGAGACTGCTCCATTCAGCGGCGTCATCAGAAAGTGATCGAATTCACGCCGGCTCTGTGCCTGACCGAGGAGCAGCGCCAGGCGATCTGTGCAGATGCGATCAAGATCGCGAAGGCAGTGGGATACCGGAGTGCCGGAACGATTGAATTCCTGGTAGATAAGAAAGGAAATCACTATTTCATCGAAATGAATCCGCGGATTCAGGTGGAACATACCGTTTCTGAAATTGTAACCGGAGTGGATATCGTGCAGGCTCAGATCCTGATTGCCCAGGGATATACACTGGATTCTCCGGAAATCGCCATCCCGAACCAGGATGCGATCAAGGTCACCGGACATGCGATCCAGTGCCGTATCACCACAGAAGACCCGGCAAACAATTTTATGCCGGATACCGGAACGATAGAATATTACCGCAGCCCGGGCGGACTGGGCGTAAGGCTGGATGGCGGCAACGGATTTACCGGTGCAGAGGTTACGCCGTTCTATGACAGCCTGCTGGTAAAAGTGACTGCATACAGCAGAACATTTGAAGATACCAGACGCAAGGCGATCCGTGCTCTGAGCGAGACTGTAATCAAGGGCGTGAAGACGAACATCGCGTTTATGCTCAATGTGCTGAACCATCCGACCTTTAAGGCAGGTATGTGCGATACCGGATTCATTGGCAGCACGCCGGAGCTTCTGGATATTGCCAAGGTGGAAGACAAAGAGCTGAAGGTGATCGAATTCCTGGGCAATAAGTTTGTCAACGAGACACACGGAAAGAAGCCGCAGTTCAATGTGCCGGTGTTCCCGCGATTTAAACCGGAAGAACTGGAAGGACTTCACGGCACCAAGCAGATGCTGGATGAGCTGGGTCCGAAGGAGCTGTCCAAATGGGTTCTGGATCAGAAGAAGCTTCTGATCACAGACACGACCATGCGGGATGCGCAGCAGTCTCTGATGGCTACTCGTGTGAGAACGGTGGATATGGAAAAGATCGCACCAGCTATGTCGGTTTACGGACAGGATCTGTTCTCAGTGGAAATGTGGGGCGGAGCCACGTTTGATACGGCATTCCGTTTCCTGAAAGAGTCTCCATGGGAACGTCTGGATACCCTTCGCGCCAAGATGCCGAATATCCTTTTCCAGATGCTGATCCGCGGTGCCAATGCAGTAGGATATAAGAACTATCCGGACAACGTGATCCGCGAATTCGTGAAACAGTCGGCAAAAGGCGGTATTGATGTATTCCGTATCTTCGACTCCCTGAACTGGATTGAGGGTATGGAGGTCGCGCTGGATGAAACACTCAACCAGGATAAGGTTGCAGAGGCATGTATCTGCTATACCGGAGATATTCTGGATGAAAGCAGAGAAAAATATAATCTGAAATACTATGTGAAGATGGCAAAGGAACTGGAGAAGAGAGGTGCGCATATTCTGGGCATCAAGGATATGTCCGGCCTTCTGAAGCCGATGGCAGCCGAGAAACTGATCTCTACCCTGAAGCAGGAGATCGGTATCCCGATTCATCTCCACACCCACGACACTTCCGGAAATGGCGTCGCCACGGTGCTGATGGCAGCACAGGCCGGCGTGGATATCGTGGATGCCGCCTTCAATTCCATGAGCGGACTGACTTCGCAGCCTGCTCTGAACTCGATTGTTGCAGCGCTGCAGAATTCAGATCGTGATACCGGTCTGGATCCGGATAAGCTGCAGAAGATTTCAGAATACTGGAAGGATGTCCGTCCGGTTTACAGCGGATTTGAGTCCGAGCTGGTGACATCCACTGCAGAAATTTACAAGTATGAAATCCCTGGCGGCCAGTATTCCAACCTGAAGCCGCAGGTGGAAAGCTTCGGTCTCGGACACAAGTTCGAAGAAGTGAAAGATATGTATAAGACGGTAAACCAGATGCTGGGTGATATCGTGAAGGTAACGCCGTCCTCCAAGGCAGTGGGCGACATGGCCATCTTTATGGTGCAGAACGATCTGACGCCGGAGAATATTTATGAAAAGGCAGCAAACATGGACTTCCCGGATTCCATCGTTTCCTATTTCGAAGGTATGATGGGACAGCCGGAAGGCGGTTTCCCGGAAAAGCTCCAGAAACTGGTGCTGAAAGACAAACCGCCGATCACCTGCCGTCCGGGCGAACTGCTTCCGCCGGAGGATTTTGATTCGATCCGGAAACATCTGCAGGAAGACCTGGATCTGGAAGGAACCGACAGAGAGGTTATCTCCTATGCGATCTATCCGAAGGTATTCGAGGACTACATCAAGTCTCTGAGAAAAGATGGGAACTTCCGCTACATGGGATCCGACATCTTCTTCCACAGCCTGGAGGAAGGCGAGACCTGTGAAGTGAAGCTGGGCGAAGGAAAAGTCCTCATCGTGAAGCTGCATGAAGTGCGTCCGGTGGATAACGACGGTTTCCGCGAAGCGATCTTCGAAGTGAACGGCAATCGCCGCATCATCAAGATCAAGGATAATGATGTGACCGTAAACTCCCATAACTCCGTCCTGTATGCCAACGAGGATGATCCGATGGAGATCGGTTCTAACATCCCTGGCAACATCATCAAAGTGCTGGTGAAGGAAGGGGAAAAGGTAGAGGCAAACCAGCCGATCGCCACCATTGAGGCCATGAAGATGGAAACCAATATTCTGGCCGGTGCAGGCGGCATCGTGGAAAAGATCTACGTTTCCGAAGGCCAGCAGGTGAAGGCCGGTGAAATGGTCGCCAAGCTGAAGGAAGCGAAATAGAAAAACAGGCTATCGAGGTGGCCGCCGCGCCGGGCTTCTCAACAGCTGCGCCGCAGGCTGCCGTCAAACTGAAAACCATATGTAATACAAGACAGGCTCGTCCGGACGTCATTCCGGTTTGAGCCTGTTTTTTCGTGTGCGGCCGCCGGGGTCCGGTGGGCGTCGGGCTTGGCGGCCCCCTTCCAGACTCCGCGGAACTCCGATTTCAACAATATAAGCAAAAAAATCGAAATATGCACGTAAAAATTTACATCAAATGGTAAAAAAACACTATGAATTTGGCCGTTTTTCTACAGTTTTTGGAGAAATCGGCAGATTTTTACGTGCTTTTTTAAAAAAAATCCTGTATATTGTTGAATTAGAACAGACTAACCAAGTAAGGACGGCAGAGCGAGAACCTTCCTCCATTGGGTTTAGTGGAACATCTTGCATGATTTACTTTCTTCTGCTAAAATGAAAAATATGAAGCAACCAGGGAATCCGTATAATGTAGCAAAATGTTTTACAGTAAAAGAAATTGTTTTGCCTGCGGCACTGCACGGCTTATGCCGGTGCGGGCGGACGGCGGATTTTCGGGCAAAATCGGCTCCCGCGGCGGTTTTGCCGGGTGGCATGGATTTTGCGATGTTATTTGACGACAGTTTTTTGCCATAAAAATCGTATGATGAAATAGAAAGCAGTAAAAGATACAGGAGGAAAGAAACGATGGATGTGAAGAATCTGATGAAAACTTATCCGCAGCTTGAGGCAATGGCGCGGGCGGAGGAAATCTACTGGACCAACCCGGACTGCGGATGCGAAAGAGAACTGCCTTTCGGTATGAAAGACATTGACGACGCAGAAGCCAGACTTGCACGTTTTGCGCCGTATATAAAGAAGGCGTTCCCGGAGACCGAAAAAACCGGAGGCATCATCGAGTCCCCGCTGACGGAAATTCCAAAGATGAAAGCAGAACTGGAAAAAGAATGCGGGAAATTCGGCGGCCGACTGTTCCTGAAGTGCGACAGCCATCTGGCGGTGTCCGGCTCCATCAAAGCCCGGGGCGGCATTTACGAAGTGCTGAAATTTGCGGAAAAGGTGGCCATGGATGCGGGAATGCTGACGCTGGAGGATGATTATTCCATTCTGACGGCGCCGAAGTATCAGGAACTGTTCAGCAAATATTCTGTAGCCGTGGGTTCCACCGGGAATCTGGGCATGTCCATCGGTATCATCAGCGCCAAGTTGGGATTCAAGGTGACGGTTCACATGTCTGCCGATGCCCGTCAGTGGAAGAAGGATCTGCTCCGTTCCAGAGGCGTGACCGTGGTGGAATATCCGGACGATTATCAGAAGGCCGTGGCGGAGGGCAGAAAAGAAGCGGAGGGCGATCCGTACTGCCATTTCGTCGATGACGAGGCGTCGCAGGACCTTTTCATGGGCTACTCTGTGGCAGCCAAGCGGATCGGCGCCCAGTTCGAAGCAGTCGGCATCACGGTGGATGAGGACCATCCTGTCTTCGTTTACATCCCGTGCGGTGTGGGCGGTGCCCCGGGCGGCGTGTCCTTCGGCCTGAAGGAAATCTATGGGGATAATGTGCACATTTTCTTCGCGGAGCCGACCCATGCACCTTGCATGACCCTGAGCATGATCACGGGACTGAAGAATGAAATCGCCGTTTCCGATATCGGTCTGGACGGAAAGACAGAGGCCGACGGACTGGCGGTAGGCCGGGCGTCTGTGCTGGTCAGCGATGTGATGAAGACTTTGCTGGACGGCTGCTACACCATTCAGGACGAGAAGCTGTATCCGTTCCTGGCGCAGCTGGCGGACACAGAAGGCATCTTCATCGAGCCGTCTTCCTGCGCAAGCTTCCCGGGACCGTCCCAGGTGGCTGCCGATGAAGAGTGGCTTGCGGCTCGCGGTCTGATCGGCAAAATGGAAAATGCGACTCATATTCTCTGGGCGACCGGCGGCAGCATGGTGCCTGAGGCGGAGATGCGGCATTACTATGAGAGAGGGAAGAAATAGGAACTGACAACAGGGAGGAAATAGGATGAAAATCGCGGTCATCACCGGCGCGTCCAGCGGCATGGGCCGGGAGTTTGTCTATGCCATTGACAGGGAGTTCGAACTGGATGAGATCTGGGTCATCGCCCGGCGGGAAGAAAAGCTGCGGGAGCTGAAAGACCGCTGCCGTGCGGCGGTGCGCCCCTTGGCTCTGGACCTGATGCAGCGGGAAAGCTATCAGAAATATAAAGAGATGCTGGAAGCGGAAACGCCGGAGATCCAGGTTCTGGTCAACGCAGCGGGCTGCGGCCTCTTCGGGACATTTACAGAAATGGACATGGACAAGCAGCTGGACATCATTCAGCTGAACGACCAGGCCCTGACGGCCATGAGCCACATCAGCATTCCATACATGCAGGCCGGAAGCCATCTGGTAAATCTGGCCTCCAATTCCTCCTGGCAGCCGGTGCCGTACATCAACGTATACGGCGCGTCGAAGGCTTATGTCATGAGCTTTTCCCGGGCGCTGGGAGTGGAACTGCAGAACCGGGGCATCCATGTGATGGCGGTGGCGCCGGGCTGGATCAAAACCGAGTTTTTCGACCATGCGGTTCACGACGACACCATCAAATATTATGACCGGTACTACACGGCAGAGCAGGTGATCGAGCGGGCCATGAAGGATCTGCGAAAGAAAAAGCCAGTCTCCATTCTGGGATTGCCGGTGCGGATGCAGGTGCGCCTGGTGAAGCACCTGCCGGTGAGCCTGGTCATGAAGACCTGGTGCAGACAGCAGGGAAAATAGAGAAACCTTATTTGAAACCTTCGGTACGGTCTGCGGTACTGTCCTTCGGATTTCGATGAAGCTTGTAATTCAGCGCCTGCGGCGTGATGTCCAGAAGCTCTGCCGCAGCGGCTTTACTGCGGCAGGAATCGATGGTCCGCAGGAGGAAAGCCTGCTCCAGTTCTTCCATCCGGGCATGGAAGGAGGCATAGCTCTGCGGCTTCAGCAGATCCTCTGTTTCGAACTGCGGCTTTCTGGCAGATTTCAGATATTCCGGCAGGTCGGAAACGGTAATCAGGTCCGTTTCAGCCACGTTGAACGCACCTTCGATGATGTTCCGCAGTTCCCGCACGTTTCCCGGCCAGGTATGGGAAGTGAACAGATCTGCGGCGTCTTCGGATATGCCTTTGATATCCATATCGAAGAGCTGGTTATAGTAGTTGATATAATAGTCGGTCAGATAGAGGATGTCTGTCGGCCGGTCTTTTAAATCAGTCAGATGGAAATTCACCACGTTCAGGCGGTAAAACAGGTCGCTTCGAAGGTGGTGATTTTTTATTGCTTCAAACGGGTCCTCATTAACAGCAGCAATGATGCGGATATTGATCCGGATATCCTCATGACCGCCAAGACGCCGGACCGTACGGCTCTCGATGGCAGTCAGGATTTTGCTCTGCAGGGCCATATCCATGGAGTTGATTTCATCCAGAAACAGCGTGCCGCCGTTGGCAAGCTCCAGCAGTCCCTGATTGGTCACAGCGCCGGTAAAGCTTCCTTTCTCCGTGCCGAAGAGCGTGCTCTCCAGCAGATTGTCCGGAATGGCAGAACAGTTCTGTGAGAGAAACGGTCCGGTGGAACGCGGACTCAGATAGTGGATGGATTGTGCAACCAGTTCTTTTCCCGTTCCGGTACTGCCCTGGATCAGGACGGTGGAATCCCGCCTGCTTACTTTTCGGATTTTCTCCTTCAGCTGGTTCATGTAAGGATCACGGGTAATGATGTCATCGATGGTGTATCCGGTATCAAAACGTTTCCTGCGGAAGGAATTGTCCTGGATCTGGATATATTCCTTCGAGTAGTCCGGCGTCAGGTATTTCAGTGCAATGGCGATGCCGACGAACTCCTTTTTTCGCATGATGGGGAACGTGCTGATGTAGCCGGGCCATGCTTCGTCTCTGTAGTTGAGGCAGTAGTCGTGAAATGTGCAGATAGCTTTCCTTTCTTCCAGAGCCTGCAGTACTTCGTTGGTTCCAGGTTCCAGTGCAGAAAACACCTCGAGAATATGTTTCCCAATGGCTTCATCGACGGAGACTGGTGCGCCGTTAATGGGGCAGGCTTCATAGAATCGGATAACCCCTCCCTGATCAATGATGCAGAGCTCATCGAAGAAATTGCCTGTGGTGAAAATGGATTCTGCGTCTTCCCTGTACATGATGTTACCTCCTGCCAAAG
>JALEHL010000068.1 GCA_022770665.1 Bacillota bacterium | reverse complement strand
AAGAACCAAGTATATCTTTGTGACCGGCGGCGTAGTATCGGGACTGGGAAAAGGCATTACGGCAGCATCCCTGGGGCGGCTGCTGAAGGCCAGAGGACTGAAGGTGGCGGCACAGAAGCTGGACCCGTATATCAACGTGGACCCGGGAACCATGAGCCCGTACCAGCATGGAGAAGTATATGTGACGGAAGATGGTGCGGAGACCGATCTGGATCTGGGACATTATGAACGCTTCATCGATGAAGATCTGAATAAATACAGCAATCTGACTACCGGAAAAGTATACTGGAATGTGCTCAACAAGGAGCGTCGCGGCGAATACCTGGGGCAGACCGTCCAGGTGATTCCTCACATCACCAATGAGATCAAGGAATTCATCTATACCGTCGGAAGAAAGACAGATGCCGATGTGGTCATTACAGAAATCGGCGGCACCACAGGCGATATAGAGAGTCAGCCGTTTCTGGAGGCTATCCGTCAGGTGGCGCTGGAAGTGGGATCGCAGGACAGCCTCTTCATTCATGTCTGCCTGGTTCCGTATCTGAGCGGTTCTGAAGAACTGAAAACGAAGCCGGCTCAGCATTCTGTCAAGGAGCTGCGGGGCATGGGAATCATGCCGAACATTATGATCCTGCGCTGCGATAAGCCGCTGGATGAATCGATTTATAAGAAAATCGCGCTTTTCTGTAATGTGAAGAGGGACTGTGTCTTTGAAAATATTACGGTGCCGATCCTCTACGAGGCACCGATGATGCTGGAAAAACAGGGATTCTCGGATATCGTCTGCCGGGAGCTGGGACTTTCCGAACTGCCTGCACCGGATATGACAGAATGGGAAGCCATGCTGGACACCGTAAGAAACCGGAAGAAAAAAGTAACCATCGGACTGGTCGGCAAATATGTGCAGCTCCATGATGCGTATCTTTCCGTGGCGGAAGCACTTCGTCATGCGGGATATAAACATGGGGCCTTCGTTGATATCAAATGGATCGATTCGGAGACGGTGACCGAACAGAATGTGGCAGAAATTCTGGCCGACTGCCAGGGTGTCATCGTGCCGGGCGGTTTCGGAAACCGGGGGATTGAAGGAAAAATCGCGACAGCCAGATTTTGCCGGGAGAACAACATTCCGTATCTTGGCATCTGTCTGGGAATGCAGGTTGCGGTCATTGAGTATGCCCGCCATAAGCTGGGCCTTGTGGATGCCAACTCAGGCGAGTTTGATTCTGCTTCCGTCCATAAAGTAATCGACTTCCTGCCGGATCAGAACGATGAGATCAATAAGGGCGGCACGCTCCGCCTGGGCGCATACCCGTGCAGAATCAAGCCGGGAACGCAGATGGCGGCCTGCTATGGCAGCGAGCTGATCCATGAACGTCACCGCCACAGATATGAGTTCAACAATGAATACCGCAAACCGCTGGAAGATGCCGGGTTGGTTGTCAGCGGAACGTCGCCGGATGACTATATCGTGGAAACAGTGGAAGTTCCGGAAAACGATTTCTATCTCGGTGTTCAGTTCCATCCGGAGTTCAAGAGCCGGCCAAACCGGCCGCATCCGCTTTTTGTAGGACTGGTTGGTGCCGCACTGAACCGGAAAGAAGAAAACTGATTGCGAAAACAGGGCGCAGAATCCGGTTTCAGGCGGAACTGCGCCTTTTCCTGATAGACGGAGCAGGAGATTTATGATAAGATGAAATAGAATATGAATCAGGAAAGGAGTGGGACCGCAATGGCGTTTCACCATATTGATATGGAAACCTGGCCTCGCCGGGAGCATTTTCAGTATTATTCGGAGAAGCTGCGCACCAGCTATCAGCTCAACGTGGAGCTCGACGTTACTGCACTGGTGAGCAACTGCGCAGAAGCGGGATATCGATTTTATCCATCGATGATTTACGTGATCATGCGGGCGATCAACGACAGCGGGGAAGGCAGTGAAGCATTCCGCATGGCCATGGACAGCAGCGGCAGACTGGGGTATTATGATGTATGCCATCCGTCCTACACCATTTTTCATGAAGACGACAAGACATTTTCCGATATCTGGACCACATATGATCCGGATTTCAGGACCTTTTACCGGTCTGCCGTCTGCGACATGGAGACATATCGGAATGTCAAGGGCATCAAGGCGAAACCGGGACGTCCGGACGCCTATACACCGGTATCCTGTGTGCCGTGGGTTCATTTCAGCAGCGTTGCTCATGATACCCCGGGACCTGGTCCGATGTATTTCCCGGTGGTCACTTTCGGAAAATACGAGCTCGAAGGTGAAAAATATATGCTTCCGTTTTCTCTCTTCGTCAATCATGCGGCAGCTGACGGCTACCATTCTTCCATGCTGGTGCAGAGAATCGGAAAATTCTGCAGCACCTGCCGGGAATGGATGAAGTAAAACTGGATAAAATAAGAATTGCAGGAGGATTTTTCATATGGAAGAAAAGATGGTTGCCCGCACGGATGCGATGAAGCGGGCAGAGCAGACAGTGGAAGCACTGAACCAGAGCAAAGATAAATATGTTGTATATAAAGAAAGCCGCCCCATCACAGACCTGAAACAGATGCTGCAGACCAGTGCGGAGATGTATGCGCAGAACACGGCATTCATGCAGCGGTTTGAAAAAAATCAGCCGTACCAGAGTATTACCTACAGAGAAGCGCTGGAGGACGTGAACGGCCTGGGAACAGCTCTGATGATGCATGGCCTTTCAGGAAAGCGGATCGCAGTGATCGGCGAAAACTGCTATCAGTGGGCCACCAGTTATCTGGCCGCTGTCTGCGGAACCGGCGTGGTGGTGCCGCTGGACAAAGAACTGGGGGCAGCGGACCTGAAACAGCTGATCATTGAGGCAGAGGTCTCAGCCGTGCTGTTTACGAAGAAATTCGAGGATATGTTCTATATGATGAAAGAAAGCGGCGATACTTCCCTGGAAATGCTGGTGAATCTCAATGCGGAAGAGGAAGAAGGCGGAATCTTTTCCTGGAAGCAGCTGAAAGAAGAGGGAAAAGCCATGGTGAAAAAAGGCGTCCGGGTGTTCCTGGATGCCAAGATCGATCCGGATGTCATGAGCGTGCTGCTGTTCACTTCCGGCACGACAGGGATTGCCAAGGGCGTTATGCTGTCTCAGAGAAATATCTGCGAAGATCTGATGAGCGCACCGACTCTTCTGAAGGTATACACTTCGGATATTTTCTTCTCTGTTCTGCCGCTGCATCATACTTATGAGTGCACCTGCGGATTCCTGATGCCGCTGTATAAGGGGGCAGCCATCGCTTATTGCGAGGGATTGAAATATATTGTAAAAAATCTGCAGGAAGTAAGGCCGACGATGCTCCTGGGAGTACCGCTGATCATTGAAAGCCTGTATAAAAATATAATGAAAAGCATCCGCAAGAGCGGAAAGGAAAAACTGGTGAAGAAAGTCATGGCTGCGAACAGGCTCACCAGCAAAGTCGGTCTGGATCTGAACCGGAAACTGCTGAAGGATATTTATGCCGTCTTCGGCGGCAGAATGCGGGTTCTGATTTCCGGCGGTGCGGCGATTGATCCGGCAATTCTGCAGTTTTTCAATGATCTCGGCTTTATTGCGGTACAAGGTTATGGACTGACAGAATGTGCACCGATGGCCGCGCTGAATCCGGACCGCAGGAAAGAGATGCGAAACAGTTCCGCAGGACATCTGCTGCCTGGGATGGAAGTAAAAATCCTGGATCCAGATGAAGAGGGAAACGGTGAGATCTGTCTGAAGGGGCCGAATGTGATGCTGGGATATTATCATATGGAAGATGAGACGGCAAAGGTGCTGCAGGACGGGTGGTTCCATACAGGAGATCTGGGGCATGTGGATGAGGAGAACTTTATCTATATCACCGGACGGAAAAAGAATGTCATCATTGCTTCCAACGGAAAGAATGTATTTCCGGAGGAACTGGAGTATCTGCTTTCAAAAATTCCATATGTCGCAGAGTCCATGGTCTGGAGCAACGCAGAAGCGGGATCTTCCAACGATACTTTTATCGCGGCAACCATCAAGCCGGACATGGAGGAAGTGGAATCCGCACTTGGAAAAGAAAAGGCAGCTGATCCGGCAGAAGTGGAAAAACTTCTGTGGAAGGAAGTGGACCGGCTCAATGAAACTCTGCCGCTGTATAAAAAGATAAAGAAAGTAAATGTGCGGCGGGAAGATTTTGAGAAGACCACCGGCAAGAAGATCAAGCGGTTTGTCGAAAGCAACAAAGAAAAATAGAAAAAGGGTGTTGACAAATCGGCGGAAAACGATATAATTTACACTGTATGTAAATAAATAGTCCTTATCAAGAGTGGCTGAGGGAATAGGCCCGAAGACGCCCGGCAACCTAGGTGCTTTCACCGGAGTATGCGCAGTTCCGCGTGATTCCGGAGAAAAGTAGAAAAGGTGCTAAATCCTACAGAAATGGATTTCTTGAAATGTATTTCTGAAAGATGAGGAAGACAGCTTCAGGAAAACTGAGAAGCCTCTCTTTCATAGAGAGGCTTTTTTGTCGGCAGTCTGCCGGTGTTAGTTTGAAAAGGCTGCAAGCGGGTAAGGATAGAGAAAAGGTTATTGTGATGTAAGGAGGAAGAAACAGTATGAAGAGATTATTTACATCGGAGTCCGTGACAGAAGGACATCCGGATAAAGTCTGCGATCAGATCTCCGATGCGATCCTGGACGCGATTATGGAAAAAGACCCGTACGGCAGAGTTGCCTGTGAAACGACCACCACGACCGGCTATGCCATGGTCATGGGTGAAATCAGCACAAGCTGCTATATCGATATTCCGAAGATTGTAAGACAGGTGATTCTTGATATCGGTTATGACAGAAGTGATTACGGATTTGACGGAAATACCTGCGCCGTTCTGTCTGCCATTGATGAGCAGTCCGGCGATATTGCCATGGGTGTGGATAAGGCGCTGGAATATAAGGAAGGAACGCTGGATGACCAGATCGACACCATCGGTGCGGGAGATCAGGGCATCATGTTCGGTTATGCCTGCAATGAGACACCGGAACTGATGCCGATGCCGATTTCTCTGGCACACAAGCTGGCCATGCGGCTGACGGCCGTACGCAAGGACGGCACGATTCCCTATCTGCGTCCGGACGGCAAGACCCAGGTAACGGTAGAATATGACGGAGATCAAGTGAAGAGAATTGATACGATTCTGATCTCCACCCAGCATGACCCGGAGGCAACCCAGGAGCAGATCCGTGCAGACCTGATGGAACATGTGATCAGACCGGTCGTCCCGGCAGAACTTCTGGACGAAGAAACGAAATACTTCGTGAATCCGACGGGGCGTTTCGTGATCGGCGGACCGCACGGCGACTCCGGCCTGACCGGCAGGAAGATCATCGTAGATACCTACGGCGGCGCGGCACGTCACGGCGGCGGTGCATTTTCCGGAAAGGATCCTACGAAAGTTGACCGCTCCGCGACCTATGCAGCCCGTTATGCAGCCAAGAATATTGTGGCTGCAGGACTTGCTGACAAGTGCGAGATCCAGCTGGCCTATGCCATCGGTGTAGCCAGACCGGTTTCTATCCTGGTGGACACTTTCGGCACAGGGAAGATTGCTGATGATAAGATTGCGCAGCTGGTGGAAAAGAACTTCGACCTGCGTCCGGCAGCCATCATCCGCGACCTGAATCTGCGGCGGCCGATTTACCGCCAGACTGCAGCTTACGGCCATTTCGGCAGAACGGACATCGATCTGCCGTGGGAACATACCGATAAAGCGGAGACGCTGAGGGAACAGGCTGGCCTGTAGAAATTTGAAGGAGAGTGAGCTGCTACCCGTCAAGTAGACAATGAAAAAAATATATATTTTTCTGCCAGCTGGATCATTCCAGCTGGTATTTTTTACGCTGCCTTCAGATAGGACTGGTACTTCTCAAATGGTGTAAAGACCGGCCGGTTCCTCTGTAGGCGTTTGTTGTTGTAATATTCGATGTGAAAAACCTGCATTTGAGAGAATCAAGGTGCACATGAGAGGACGGCGCTTCATCACCGCCTCCTTTTCGGTATGGACGGATCTGGATCACACGGGCGCTATCGGTCGAAAGCTTTCTTTACGTAATTCACGGTCATCAGAAAGCAGAGCGCAGCACCGATCCATGGATATTTCTTCGTTGCGGCAACGCCGCGGAAAGCCATGACCGCGAAGCAGATGCCGATGAGCAGAAAAAACAGTCCTTTCAGCAGTTCTTTGGCCTTATCGCTCATTTTCGTATTCCTCCATGATGGCGACAGATGCACTGGCGCCGATTCTGTCAGCACCGGCTTCAATCATTTCCAGAACCGTTTCCAGTGTCCTGATTCCGCCGCTGGCCTTGACCTGCAGATCTGTGCCGACGGTTTTTTTCATAAGCGCGACGTCTGCGGCCTTCGCTCCGGCACTGCTGAAACCGGTGGAGGTCTTCACAAAATGTGCTCCGCTGTCTCTGGACAGGCGGCAGGCTTCCTCGATTTCCTCCGGCGTCAGCAGACAGGTTTCCAGAATGACTTTTACAATCGCGCCGTATGGTTCTGCAGCAGTTACGACATCCCGGATATCGTCGCGGACATCGTCATAGCGGCCGTCTTTAAAGAAGCCTACGTTCAGAACCATGTCGATCTCCTTCGCACCGTCCTTACAGGCCTCTTCCGTCTCAAACACTTTGGATGCGGTGGTGCAGGCGCCCAGAGGGAAACCTACAACTGCTGCAACCTTTACATCGGAATCCTTCAGCATATCTGCGCAGTCAGCAACATAGCAGGAATTGACGCAGACTGCATAAAAATCATATTCCAGTGCTTCCAGACACAGCTTTTTGATCTGCGGCCGGGTCGCCTCAGGTTTCAGCAGTGTATGATCAAAATATTTATTCAGTGGTTTGGATCGCTTCATCATTTGTGTTCCTCCATCAGGTTTGGATTTTGATACAGCCGTCTGTGACGGCTGCTTTTATTGTACCATCTTCCGGAGAAAAAGAAAAGATGAAAAACAGTGATTGCAACGGCTGGATTTGTGGCATATAATAAAAATATCGGCTGCGGATTTTCTGGCCGCAGCAGTATGCAGTAAAAGGAGAAAGAAACATTCGAATGGAAACGGCGAAAAAAAGAATTTCACTTATGAAGAAGATACGGTGGCTGGGGCTGCTCCTGGGATTCCTCATGTACGGATGTACCAGGCAGTCTTTCGGAGAGATCATGGCCACGGTGCTGGCTGTGATTGCTGCAGTGTCATTCTATTTCATCTGTGACGGAGAAGGTCACAGAACCATGTGCCAGTATGTGGCGGAAGATCTGAAGGAAGCAGTGACGGCAGCAGGACTGAACCAGTGTGTGGTGGAGATAAAGAGCATTCATGCAGGGCTGATCACCCGCATATACCTCATAAAGGCAGGTCCGCTGGCGACCCGCTGTAACCGTGCTGTGATGGAGAGGATCAACCGGAGCTGGTACCGGAAATCCATCTGGGTGACCCAGATCCTGGAGCTGGAAAGTGAGGGAGAACTGGCGGAAGCACAGGAATTCCTGGATGAAGCGCTGCTGGACGATCTGAAACGGATGCGGGGCGAAAGATGGGACGGATCCGAACCGGAGGAGAAGAAAAAAACAGACAGAAAGGACAGGTAGAGAGACAGAACGGATGGGAAAACAGATCCTTATCATAGACGGACAGGGCGGCATGCTGGGAAAACAGCTGGTGGAGGCTGTCAGGAGAAAAGTCCCCGAAGCAGAGATCACCGCGATCGGGACCAACAGCATCGCGACATCGAATATGCTGAAGGCCGGGGCACAGCAGGGGGCGACCGGAGAAAATGCCGTGCTGGTGGCAGTTCGTCATGCAGATATTATCGCAGGCCCTGTGGGCATGGTGATTGCAGATTCCCTGCTGGGCGAAATCACACCGGTGATGGCAGAAGCCATTGGACGCAGTGATGCATTGAAACTGCTTCTTCCGGTGAACCGCTGCAATAATGTGGTAGTGGGTGCAGGAGGCCATACCACGTCGGAGCTGATCGGGGAAGCTGTGGAAAGAATACAGGAATATTGCGGATAAAGGCACTTTCTTTGTTGAAAAAATACAAAATTTATACTATAATGTGTCTGTTGAATACATTTTGAAGCACCATGAGGAGGAAATATATGGGCATAAAGGTCGCAAAATTCGGCGGCTCATCCGTAGCAGACGGAATTCAGCTTACGAAAATGAAACATATCATTGAAGCAGACCCGGATCGAAGATACATTGTGGTATCTGCACCGGGAAAACGATTTGATGGAGATAACAAGATCACGGATCTGTTATACCTGATCAAGACGCATCTGGAGCATAATCTTCCATATGATCAGATTTTTCAGGTTGTTGCGGACCGGTTTATGGCAGTGGAAATCAATCTGGGAATCGATCTGGATTTCGGACCTTATTTTGACCAGATCCGGGAAAATCTGAAAAAGAACCCGTCTGCAGATTATATCGCATCCCGGGGGGAGTACCTCAGCGCGATCCTTGTGGCAGCGTATCTGGGCTATGATTTCGTGGATACAGAGGGTCTGATCCAGTTTGACAACAAGGGGAAACTGAAGGCGGAAGAAACCAATGAAGCGCTGAAGCAGGAGCTGGCGAAGCATGAGAGAGCAGTTCTCCCCGGATTTTACGGAACGGGTCCGGATGGAAAGATCCGCACCTTTTCCAGGGGCGGATCAGACATTACCGGATCACTGGTGGCACGGGCGCTGCATGCGGATGTTTATGAAAACTGGACAGATGTTTCCGGTTTTCTGATGGCGGATCCGCGAATCGTGAAAAATCCGAAGCAGATCGATGTGATCTCCTATAAGGAACTGAGGGAACTGTCCTATATGGGAGCAAGCGTCCTGCATGAAGATGCCATTTTCCCGGCGAGGATGGCCAATGTGCCGATCAATATCAGAAACACGAATCAGCCGGAAGACCCGGGCACGATGATCACAGATGACGTTTCACGCTATGGCGGACGGGATCGTGTCATCACCGGAATCGCCGGAAGCAAGGATTTCGTAGTTGTGGCGCTGTATAAGAATATGATGAGCAGCGAGCGGGGATTTGTCCGCCGCATTCTGGGAATCCTCGATGACTATGATATCCATTTCGAACACCTGCCGAGCGGGATCGATACGGTTTCTGTCGTCATGTCAGGGGCGAGCATTGACGGAAGGCTGGATGAGATACTGGATGAATTCCGCAGCCGTCTGCGGCCTGACAGCATCGACGTGATCGAGGAGATCTCGCTGATTGCGACGGTTGGCCACGGCATGGACCGTCGTCCGGGAACCAGCGCGAAGCTGTTTAATGCGCTGGCAGAGGCGCAGGTTAACGTCCGGATGATCGATCAGGGGTCCAGCGAAATGAACATCATTGTCGGCGTGGAGAATAAAGATTTTGAGAGGGCGATCCGGGCGATCTACAATGCCTTTGTAGAAGAATAAGCGCCGCAGCGGCAGCTGGGGCAGGAAGATATAAGGAACGGAGGAGAGAATCATGAGACCATTAGTTACAATCAGCAGAGAATATGGAAGCGGCGGGCGGATTATCGGCAAACTGGTGGCTGAAAAGCTGGGGGTTCCATTCTATGACAAGGAAATTATTGACCTTGCAGTGGAAGAAAGCGGTTTCTCACGGGAGATGATCGAAAGTGCGGAGCTGAAAGCAAAGAGCAGCTTCGCCTACAGCCTGGCTTCTACCGTCGGCTTCGGGGAAAGTGTCAGCGGCGGCAGCCTTTCGGTGAATGAGAAGCTGTTTCTGGCACAGTTTGATGTGATCCGGGAGATCGGTGAGAAGGGGGAAGGCGTCATCGTAGGCCGGTGTGCGGATTACGTGCTGCGGGACACTCCGGGCGTTACGAATGTGTTCATCTACAGTGAAATGGAGGAACGGATCCGGCGCTGCACGGAGGTGTACGGCGACGATCCGAAGAAAGTCAAAAATATCATTGCCACCTACGACAAGGCGCGGCAGAACTACTACAATTATCACACATGCCAGAAATGGGGAGACTACAGAAACTACAACCTTGTGATCAATACATACTGCATTACGGAGGAGCAGGCTGCTGATCTGATCGTATCTTATGTGCGCGGCAGAACCTGTCCGGAAAAGGAGGAGGCGTAGACCATGCAGAGAGGACTGAGAAATGCGAAAACACCGAATCAGGTGAAGGAAGAGAAAAATTCTGCGGCAAAGGACCTGGCGGTAGCTGCAGCGAAAATCATCGGCATCGGTCTGGTTGCAGGGACGGCGCTTGTGGTCGGAACAAACCGTGTCATGAAGAAGCTCTTTGGCAAAAACGGGCAGGCACAGGTGGAGGCTGACGAAAAAGAAGCGCTGGAAGAGGCGGACGAATAAACCGCAGCCATGTCATTCGCATCAGAAACGAAAAATGAACTTGCCAGAATCGAGCCGGAAAAAAAGTGCTGCCAGCTGGCGGAAATCTCCGGATTCCTTCGCGTAGCCGGAAGTCTGCGCCTGGCTGGAGGCGGGCGGTTCCGGATTGTGATCACAACAGAAAATCCGGCGATTGCCAGACACTATAAGAAGCTGATCCAGGAATATTTCGGTATTGAGACCCGTCTGGAAATCGGAGAAAGCAGTGCGGTGGGGAAGAGCAGAAACGCGAGACACTATGCTTACAGCATCACGGTTGATCCGGAAAACCGCAGTGAGCAGATCCTCCGTGAGACAGGAATTCTTCTGGTCAAGGAAGGAAACAACTACATCAGCGACGGAATTTACAGCGGCATTATCAAGACAAAATGCTGCAGAAAGGCTTACCTTCGAGGAATTTTCATGGGTGCAGGCACCATGAGCGATCCGGAAAAAGGATACCACCTGGAATTTGTCTGCCATAGTGATAATCTGGCGAATGATCTGAAAAAGATGATCAATTCCTTTGTAGACCTTTCGGCGAAGATGACAACGCGGGGAAACTCCTGCATTGTGTACATGAAAAAGGCAGATTATATCCGGGATACACTGGCGATCATGGGTGCGTCCAGTCAGGTTCTCCGCATGGAAGAGATCCGCATTCGCAAGGAAATGATCAGCGATGCCCGGCGTATCGCAAACTGCGATACAGCCAATCTGGACCGTTCGGTGGATGCAGCGATGCGTCAGCTGGATGCAATACGCAAAATCCAGTCTCTCCGGGGACTGGCATGGCTTCCGGAAAAGCTGCAGGAAGTGGCAAAACTGCGGATAGAAAATCCGTATATTTCTATTTCGGCACTGGGAGATCTATGCGATCCGCCGCTGAAAAAATCAGGCATCAACAATCGCCTGAAAAAGATTGAAGAGATCGCAGCCAGACTGGAATAAAAACAATGGAATATCAGAAACTAGAACCTGTAGAAAACCGTTTTCTGCAGGTTTTTTTCGAACAGATTTCCTGTTTTGACTGGAAGAAACTGATTTTTTTCTTGTTTTGACGTGTGAACAGGGGGTATTATTAAGAACAAGGGTGAGATTTTCGATTTGACCATTTTGCGCAGATGGTGCAGATGGGAAGCCGTATTTTCCATCCAAAATCTTGAAGTAAGGAGGCAGAAGTGTGTTCACAGAAGAACTTAACCTGATTAAAGAGACTGAGGAAAACGCTGAGGCCCTGCGAAAAAGCACGAAGAGCGACGCCAAACGCCTTGTCGAGGAAGCACAGAGCAAGGCGGCACGGATTCTCGCAGACGCAGAACTGCAGGCGAAGCAGAACTTTGATGCGCTGGTGCGTTCCGGCATGGAAATTGCCGACGGTCAGTATGAAGCTGCCCTTGCAGCTGCCGGAAGGCAGTGCGAGGAAATGGCAGACAGGGCGGGCCTTAAAGAAAAAGACGTTATTGGTACTATTGTAGAAAGGATCGTGAAATCAAGTGTCAATTGTTAAAATGCAGAAAGTTGCAGTGATTGGCCTTGATACCCGGAAAAAAGAACTGATGTCCCGGCTCATGGATTTTGGCGCGGTGGAACTGACGGACCAGGCGGAAAAGCTGGAGGACGAGCTCTGGAAGAATGCCGTGGTTCGCGATGAAAACCAGGAAGAAGTATCTCGTCTGGAAGGAAAGATCAGCCGGGCAGAACAGGCACTGGAAATCATCGAGAAATATGACCCCGGCAGAAAACCTCTCTTTAAAACGCGGAGAGAAGTGGACCGGACCAGAGCAGAGGCAGTTCTGGAAAAGCAGGAGGACGCGGAAAAGAAGATTGAGGCGGTGCTTCACCTGAATGAGAGGCTTCATCAGAATGCCGAAGGAATGAATCGCATCGACAGTGACCGGCTGGCTCTGGGACCATGGAGCAGTTATGATCTTCCTCTTGAAGTACGGGAAACGAGGCAGTGCGTGATGCATATGGGTGTTCTGCCGGTTTCCCACGATCCGGGTGAAACGGGCCGGCAGCTTGAAGAGACAGCTGGAGAGGTGGTCTTCCGGCTGGCGGGAAGCGACAGAGACTTCCATTATATCGCATTTCTGACCACCCGGGAGAAGGAGGAAGAGGCGGTCAGCCTTCTGAAACAGAAGGGGTTCAGCGAAACATCTTTCCACGGATTCTCCGGAACGGTGAAAGAAAATCTGGAGCGTCTTTCACGGCAGAGAGCCGCACTGGAAGCCGCCAGCCATGGGATCGAGGCGGAAATCGCGGAGAAAGCCTGCCTGCGGGAAGAAATCGAGGAATACTGTGATATGATGACTGTGGAGGCAGATAAGGAGAAGATCCGCACTCGCCTGCTGAAGACCAGAAGAACCTTCTTCCTGGAAGGCTGGATTCCGGCCGGATGTACGGAGAAGGCCGCTGCAATCCTGGAAGAGAACGGATGTTATTATGCATTCCGGGATCCGGAGGAAGGGGAAGATGTGCCGGTGGTGCTGAATAACAGCAGTTTCTTCACTCCGTTCGAGTCCATTACAGAAATGTACTCGCTTCCGGATTATCACGGGTTTGATCCGACCAGTATCTTTGCACTGTTTTATGCCATCTTTTTCGGCATGATGCTCAGCGATGCAGGATACGGAATCGTTATGGCGGTGATCTGTTTCGTCGTGCTGAAAAAATACCCGCTGGAAGGCAATATGTACAAGATGATCAAGCTGTTCTTTTACTGCGGCATATCGACCACGTTCTGGGGTGCCATGTTCGGAGGCTGGTTCGGAAACATCGTTGAGGTGGTTTCCAGCACCTTCGCAGGACACACGGTAACCCTGCCCCCGATCTGGTTCAATCCGATCGAGGACCCGATGACCCTGTTGATCTTTTCACTGGCCCTGGGCATCATCCACATTTTCATCGGCATGGGAATCAAAGCCTATATGCAGATCCGGGACGGCCACTGGTTCGATGCGGTATGTGATGAAGGTTTCTGGTATCTGACCATTCTGGGCCTGATCGGCTGGCTGGGAGGCGGCACCGTGGCAGCGGGACTGGTTTCTGCAGGAAAATGGATGACCATCATCGGCGCAGCAGGACTGCTTCTGACCGGCGGACGGCATAACAAGGGTTTCGGCAAGATCACCGGGGGACTGGGAAACATCTACAACATCACCAGTTATCTGTCGGATATTCTGTCCTACGCCAGAATCCTGGCCCTGGGCCTTGCAACCGGGGTCATAGCCCAGGTCGTCAACACCATGGGCGGACTGTTCGGAGGCGGCATCGGCGGAGCCATTGCGCTGATCATTATTTTCATCATCGGCCATGTTTTTAACCTGGCCATCAACGCGCTGGGTGCTTTCATTCACTCCAGCCGTCTGCAGTATATTGAATTTTTCGGAAAGTTCTACGAGGACGGTGGCGAACCGTTTGATCCGTTCCGCAGAAAGACCAGATATATAAAAATCGCACAGAACGAACAGGAGGCGCACTGAAGCGCATAAATCCTTGAGCGAAAAAGATTGGAGGAAATAAAAATGAGTATATTTGATGGTAATTCCTTAGCCCTTCTGGGTGCAGCTATCGCAGCACTGGCCGGCATCGGCAGTGCAATGGGTGTCGGTATCGCAGGCCAGGCAGCTTCCGGCGTTCTGGCGGAAGATCCGAAAAAGTTCGGTAAGACCCTGATCCTGCAGGCACTGCCTGGCACCCAGGGTATCTACGGCCTGATTATTGCATTCCTGATTCTGATGAAAATCGGCATGCTGGGCGGATCCATGGTGGAACTGACGCAGGCACAGGGCTTATACTTCCTGGCAGCGGGAATTCCGATCGGTCTGGTTGGAATCTGGTCCGGTATTGCACAGGGCAAGGCCGCTGCTGCGGCACTGCAGCTGATGGCAAAGCGTCCGGACCAGATGGCAAAGGGTATCATTTATACCGCTATGGTAGAAACCTACGCGATCTTCGCATTGCTGGTATCCGTACTGATGTGGCTGAATATTGAAGTATAATCCTCCTGCGAAAGGAATATCGAGAGAGGTAATACTATGAGTATAGAAAAGATTACATCGAAGATCATGGGTGAGGCAGAAGACGCCCGCACACAGGTCCTGACGGAAGCGGAAGCGCAGCGGGATGCCATTCTGCGCGAGGCCGAAGAAAAGGGGAAAACCCTGGTCCATGATGAACAGGCACGGGGAGAGGCAGAAAAAGAAAAGATTATCAGCAGAAGAAAATCTGTGGCTGACATCGACTGCCGCAAGGTGATCCTGCAGAAGAAACAGGAGCTCATCAGCGAGTGTTTTGAGAAAGCGGTCGACGCGATCATTACCATGGATGAAGAGGAATATCTGCAGCTGCTTGTCGCCCTGGGGAAAAAGACGGGCCTGAAAAAGGGACTGCTGATTTTCAATAAAAAGGAAAAAGAAACCATCGGAGAGAAAGTGACAGCGGCGCTCAATGAAGCCGTCGGCGGAGCTTTCACAGTGGCAGAGGAGACTCGCGATATCCGGGGAGGGTATCTGCTCCAGTCCGGCAAGGTGTATATCAACAACACCATCGAAGCACTGGTGGAAGAAAGCCGGGATGAGCTGAGCATCGAAGTGGCTTCTATGCTGTTTTCTGAAAACTGAAGTAAGGAGACGAGAAAGTGACGAAACGGAAAGACGACGCATACCAGTTTCCATGCGCAGTAATTCGGGGAAATGAGCGGACTCTCCTTGGCAGATCGGACCTTCTCCGGGTGATCGAAGCCCGGCAGTTCTCGCAGGCGATGAACATCCTCGCGGAATTCGGTTACGGAGACGGAAGAGAACTTGCAAATCCGCGGGATTTCGAAATGATCCTACAGGAGGAGCAGAAACGGGTCAGTCAGCTGGTCTTTTCCGTTCTGCAAGACGGGAAGGAACTGGAACTTCTCTGCTATCCGGCAGATTATCACAATGTGAAGGTTCTGCTGAAGTCGGAGAGTCTGAATAGTTCCGCAGAGCATCTTCTGGTGGACGGCGGAACGGTAGAAAAAGAAAAGCTGGCAATGCTCATCCGTGACAGAAATTTCGCATTTCTGCCGAATACGATGAAACACGCGGTCAGCGAGGCCATCGATCTGTTTGCCAGAAGCCGGGATCCGCAGGAGATCGACATTACGCTGGATAAGGCATGCTATAAAGCAATGAAAGAAGCAGCAGAAGCTCTGGAGGAACCGTTCCTCCTGGGCTATGTGCAGCTTCTGATCGATATTCTGAATATCTGCACCTTCATCAGGTTGCGTCAGATGGGAAAAGGATGGAATTTCTTCCAGAAAGTTTTCCTGGAGGGCGGAACCATCGATGCGAAGGTGTTTACGACGAATTATGAAGAGCCGTTTGCGCAGTTCGCCGATAAAGTGGCACCGTATGGCTTCCGGGAAATTGTAGCCGCAGGCGGCGGACTGGTGAAGGAATCGGGCAAATATACTTTGCTGGAAAAACTATGCGACGACCTTCGGATCCGGTACATCCGCGACGCAAAATATATTACGGCGGGTCTGGCGCCTGTCGCGGCATTCTATATCGCCAAGGAAAGTGAGATCAAGAATCTGCGTATGGTGCTCACCGGCAAGCTGACGGGCCTCGACGAGGAAACCATGAAAGAAAGGCTGAGGGAAACGTATGTATAAAATTGGAGTGATCGGCGACCGGGAAAGCGTACTGGGCTTCAAGGCTGCAGGGCTTCTGGCTTTTCCCTGTGATACGCCGGAGGAAGCCCGCAGCACACTGAAAAAAATAGCGAAAGAGGACTTCGCCATCATTTACATTACAGAGCAGCTGTATCAGTATCTGGGGGACGAAGTGGAAGAGTATAAGGATGCAAGGCTTCCGGCGATTATTCCGATTCCGGGCAGAGACGGAAGTCTGGGCATCGGTATGGAAAGCGTAAAGAAAGCGGTCGAACGTGCCGTTGGAGCAGACATACTGTTTGGAGGTGAAGAATAGGACATGAGTCAGGGTAAAATAGTAAAAATATCAGGTCCGCTGGTAGTTGCTTCCGGCATGGAAGAAGCAAACATGTACGATGTGGTGCGTGTCGGCGAACAGGGACTGATCGGTGAAATCATCGAAATGAGAGGTGACAGGGCCTCCATTCAGGTCTATGAGGAAACAGCAGGCCTGGGGCCGGGTGCACCGGTTGTATCCACAGGCGCGCCGCTCTCGGTAGAACTGGGGCCTGGCCTGATTGAGACCATGTATGACGGGATCCAGCGTCCGCTGGAAGAAATGGTGAAGATGGTAGGTTCCAATATCACCCGCGGCATCAAGGTGCCTTCCCTGGACCGGACGAAAAAGTGGGAATTTGTTCCTGTACTGGCGAAGGGCGATGAAGTGGAGCCGGGGGACATTATCGGCACGGTGCAGGAGACGATCATCGTGCAGCAGAAGATCATGGTGCCGGTTGGCGTAAGCGGTGTGATTGAAGAGATCAGGGCCGGTGAATTCACCGTGGAAGAAACCGTATGCACCGTGCGTCAGGCGGACGGTTCCCTGAAGGAGCTGAGTCTGATGCAGAAGTGGCCTGTCCGCCGCGGCCGGCCGTATAAAGAAAAACTTACGCCGGAAATGCCGCTGATCACCGGACAGCGTGTTATTGATACCCTGTTCCCGATCGCCAAGGGCGGCGTGGCAGCCGTTCCGGGACCGTTCGGTTCCGGCAAGACTGTGGTGCAGCATCAGCTGGCCAAGTGGGCCGATGCAGATATCGTCGTGTATATCGGCTGCGGAGAACGCGGAAATGAAATGACCGATGTACTGATGGAATTCCCGGAATTGAAGGACCCTCGCACCGGAGAGTCTCTGATGAAGAGAACCGTGCTGATTGCCAATACTTCCGACATGCCGGTGGCAGCCCGTGAGGCTTCCATTTATACCGGTATCACCATTGCGGAATATTTCAGAGACATGGGGTACTCCGTAGCACTGATGGCTGACTCCACTTCCAGATGGGCAGAAGCACTCCGTGAAATGTCCGGCCGTCTGGAAGAAATGCCGGGTGAAGAAGGGTATCCTGCGTATCTGGCATCTCGTCTGGCACAGTTCTATGAACGCGCAGGCCGCACTATTTCTCTGGGAAAAGAGGGAAGAATGGGTGCGCTGTCTGCGATCGGCGCAGTATCCCCTCCGGGCGGCGATATTTCTGAACCGGTATCCCAGGCGACGCTGCGTATCGTAAAGGTATTCTGGTGCCTGGATGCAGGACTTGCCTACAAGCGGCACTTCCCGGCGATCAACTGGCTGCAGAGCTATTCCCTGTATGTGGACCGTCTGGAGCCGTGGTATGAAGAACATGTCAGCAAGGAATTCCCGAAGCTGCGTGCCCAGACGCTGCACCTGCTGCAGGAAGAGTCCGAACTGAACGAAGTGGTACAGCTGGTTGGTGTCGACGGACTTTCTTTCGAAGATCGGCTGAAGCTGGAAGTCGCCAAGTCGATTCGTGAGGATTACCTCCACCAGAACGCGTTCCATGAGATCGACACGTATTCTTCCATGAACAAGCAGTATAAGCTGCTGAAGCTGATTCTGACCTGGTATGAAATGTCCCGGGATGCAGTGGCGAAAGGAGCGCCGTTCAGCCAGCTCGTCAGCCTGCCGGTGAGAGAATCCATTGGAAGATTCAAGTATATTGAAGAAGACAAGATCGACGAGACATATGAAGAAATCGTGGATACTTTAAAAAAGGAGATTCAGGAGCTGGTAAGCAAGGAGGCGAGAGACGATGATTAAGGAATACAAGACCATACAGGAAGTTGTCGGCCCGCTGATGCTGGTAAAAGACGTTGAAAATGTAACTTACGATGAACTGGGCGAGATCCTTCTGCCGAACGGAGAAAAGAGACTGTGCAAGGTGCTGGAGATCAACGGTGCTGATGCGCTGGTTCAGCTGTTTGAAAGTTCTGCCGGGATCAACCTGAAAGAAAGTTCTGTAAAATTCCTGGGTCACGGCACGCAGCTTGCCGTATCACCGGAAATGCTGGGCCGTGTATTTGACGGGATGGGCCGTCCGAAGGACGGAGGCCCGGAAATCATTCCGGAAAAGAAAATGGACATCAACGGTCTGCCGATGAATCCGGCTGCCCGTGACTATCCGTCAGAATTCATTCAGACTGGTGTTTCTGCCATTGACGGTCTGAACACCCTGGTCAGAGGACAGAAGCTGCCGATCTTCTCTGGATCGGGACTGCCTCATGCGGAACTGGCTGCACAGATCGCCCGTCAGGCGAAAGTGCGCGGCGGCGAAGGAAACTTCGCAGTAGTATTCGCCGCAATCGGTATCACCCATGAAGAAGCAGAATTCTTCGCATCCGATTTCCGCAGGACTGGTGCGATCGACAGAACGGTGCTGTTTATGAACCTGGCAAACGACCCGGCAGTGGAACGTATCGCGACACCGCGTATGGCGCTGACTGCTGCGGAATATCTGGCTTTTGACCTGGGTATGCATGTGCTGGTCATCATGACAGACATCACCAACTACGCGGAAGCGTTGCGGGAAGTATCTGCTGCTCGTAAAGAAGTCCCAGGCCGCCGCGGTTATCCGGGCTATCTGTATACTGACCTGGCGACCATGTACGAACGGGCCGGAAGAAAGAAAG
The DNA here is from genome assembly GCA_022770665.1 of Bacillota bacterium. GTDB lineage: Bacteria > Bacillota > Clostridia > Peptostreptococcales > Anaerovoracaceae > RGIG7179. Next base: position 5,367 of record JALEHL010000068.1, on the reverse strand, counting down.
GCGCAGAAGGATCCATCACTATGATTCCGATTCTGACCATGCCGGAAGATGATAAGACGCATCCGATCCCTGACCTGACCGGGTACATCACCGAAGGACAGATCATTCTGTCCCGTGACCTGTACAGAAAGGGAATCAAGCCTCCGATCGATGTTCTGCCGTCCCTGTCCCGTCTGAAAGATAAGGGAATCGGCAAGGGCAAGACCAGAGAAGACCATGCGGATACCATGAACCAGCTGTTTGCAGCGTATGCGAGAGGAAAAGAATGTCTGGAACTGGTAACGATCCTGGGTGAAGCGGCACTGACCGATATCGATCTGATGTACGCCAAATTCTCACAGGCCTTTGAGAAGGAATATGTATCTCAGGGGTATGATACCGACCGTGATATCGAAGAAACGCTGGATATCGGCTGGAAGCTGCTGCGGATGCTGCCGAAGAGTGAGCTGAAGCGTATTAAAGACGAATATATCGAGAAATATCTGGGTGCGGAAGAGAACGCTGCAGAAGAGAACGCCGCGGAGAAGACCGCAAAGGCCTGATCTGCAGGTAAGGAGAGCAAAGTATGGAACGATTAAATGTAAATCCTACCAGAATGATGCTGACCACTCTGAAAAAGCGTCTGGCCACGGCGACCCGCGGGCACAAGCTGATGAAAGATAAGCGGGATGAGCTGATGAAAGGTTTCCTGGAGCTTGCTCGTGAAAACAAGGAACTCCGCCAGAAGGTGGAAGCGCAGCTTGCTCACGTCTACGACAGCTTCAGCATAGCCAGTGCAGCTATGTCCCAGGAGATGATGGAGGAAGCTCTTATGTACCCGAAGCAGGGTGTGGAGCTTTCGGTCGGCAGCAGAAACATCATGAGTGTGGATGTACCGGTCTTCGATTTTAGGACCACAGCCGCAGATGAGGCAGACATCTATCCGTACGGTTTTGCCACTACCAGCGGAGAGCTGGATGCAGCGATCTCCGAACTGTCCTCAATTTTTCCAACTATGCTGGAACTGGCTGCCCGGGAGAAGGAAGCAGCCATGCTGGCCGCGGAACTGGAAAAAACACGGCGCCGTGTCAATGCGCTGGAGTATGTGAAGATCCCTCAGCTGCAGATGACCATCCGCTATATCATGATGAAGCTGGATGAAAACGAAAGAGGAAACCAGACCCGCCTGATGAAGGTGAAAGACATGATGCTGGCAGATGCCATCGAGGAAAAGCGGGCGCAGGATGAAGCGTCTCTGGAAAGATACGCGGAGTAGGAAAACAGAATATATAACTTATGATGTATGAACCGATCCGGCTGCGGCGTGGGAGTGACTCCTGCTGCGGCCGGATTTTTCGTTGATATTTTCCTGTAATTGTACTACAATAATGCAGGGATAGAAGAATATTCATACCCAGACAGGAAAGGAGTATCCGGCCTGCAGTGGCCGAAAATGCAATCTGAAATGCTGAAAGAACTATTTGAAATCTATTTTACCTCGGTGAAAGTTGGAGCCATGACCTTTGGCGGCGGCTATGCCATGCTGCCGATTCTCCAGAAGGAAGTCGTGGAGAAAAAACCGTGGAATACAGAAGAAGAAATTTTGGATTATTACGCGCTGGCGCAGTGTCTGCCGGGCATCATCATGGTCAATACCCTGGCCTTCGTCGGTCAGAAAAGAAAGGGAACAGCCGGCGCCATTGCCAGCGGACTGGGTGCAGTCACACCGCCGCTGATCATCATTACGGTTATTGCGGCGTTGCTGACTGCATTTGCAGATGTGCCGGCTGTGCAGAACGCATTTGCCGGAATCCGAGTCTGCGTCTGCGTGCTGATTTTTAATTCGATCCTGAAGCTGTGGAAGAGTTCCATGGTCGATAAAAAATGTCTGGCCATCTTTCTGGTGGTCGCAGCAGGATCACTGTTTCTTGACCTCAGCCCGATCCTCTTCGTGGCCGGTGCAGGAATCCTCGGAATCCTGATCCAGATCGCAGGAAGGAGCAAGGCAAAATGACTTTAATCCGACTTTTTTATGAATTCCTGAAGATCGGTCTGTTCTCCGTGGGAGGCGGCATGGCAACCCTGCCGTTCCTGTATGCTATGGCAGATAACACCGGCTGGTTCACCTACGCGCAGATTGCGGACATGCTGGCAGTCTCCGAGTCAACCCCGGGACCTATCGGCATTAACATGGCAACCTATGTGGGCTACACCACAGCCGGCATTCCCGGTGCCCTAGCTGCCACCATCGGCATCATCATCCCGGGTATCGTACTGGTGCTGATCATCACCGCCATACTGGATAAGTTCAGAAACAACGTGTACGTGGAAGGGGCATTCTATGGACTGCGACCGGCCTCTGTAGGACTGATCACCGCAGCAGGCATTCTGGTGGTGGAAATCTCGCTGATGAACACCGCACTCTACCAGCAGACCGGCTCCATAGCGGATCTGTTCCAGTGGAAAGCCATCGTCCTGGCGGCACTCCTGCTGGTACTGACCCGATGGGTGAAAAAGACGAAAGGGCTTCACCCTGTATATTTCATCGTGTTCTCTGCGGTGGTGGGCATTGTGTTCCACTTCGCAGGGGTGTAGAAACGAAAAATAATAACGGGAGAATAAACATGGAAAAAGGACAGATCCTGGAATTAAAAATAGAAGACATGTCGGCTGAAGGCCAGGGCATCGGCAAAGCCGACGGATTCACTGTGTTCGTGAAGGATGCGGTGGTAGGCGACGTGGTGAAGGCGCAGCTGACGAAGGTGAAAAAGCATTACGGCTTCGGCCGCCTGACAGAGATCACAGAGCCATCGGAAAGCCGCATCGAGCCGCTGTGCCCTTACAGCGGCCAGTGCGGCGGCTGCGCCTACAGCAGCCTGGATTATGAAGCCCAGCTGGCCCTGAAGGAAAAACAGGTAAGGGACAAGCTGACCCGGCTGGGCGGACTGGAAGATCCGGTGATCCGCCCGATTATCGGTATGGAGGACGAGCCCTTCCGCTACCGGAACAAAGCCAGCATGCCCGTCAGCACCGGCGGCCTGATCACAAAAAAAGGCGGTATCGTCACCCCGGTGCACGAGCCGCGAATCGGATTTTATCAGGCAAAGAGCCACGACGTGGTTGACGTCAGCGACTGCCTGCTCCAGTCCGAACCCGCCATGGCCGCCGCACGCGCCCTCCGCCAGTTCATGGAGGAAGACCACATCACATCCTATGATTCGCGATGGGAAAAGGGCCTCATGCGCCATCTCATCGTCCGCACCGCCGCCGGCACCGGACAGGTCATGGTGATCCTGGTCATCAACGGCAAAGGCATTCCAAACGCCGCCAAACTGGTGGACATGCTGGACGAAGCCATCTACAACGTGCCCGTCTATGAAGAGGGGCCGCTGGCCGGCGTGGAATTTAACCTGGCCAGCGTCGTCGTCAATATTAATAAGAAAAACACCTCCCAGATCCTGGGCGACGTGTGCATCACCATCGCCGGCAGCCCGACCATCCTGGAAGAAATCGGCGGACTGCAGTTCGAAATCTCCCCGCTGTCCTTTTACCAGGTCAACCGGGAGCAGATGATGAAGCTCTACGGCAAAGCCCTGGAGTACGCCAACCTGCAGGGCGGCGAAACCGTGCTGGATCTTTACTGCGGCGTAGGCACCATCGGCCTGTTCTGTGCAGCCGAGATGAACCGGCTTGCTTCCCATACTGACGCCACTTCGCAAAATCCATCGTTCCCATCTTCCGGACGCGTCATCGGGATCGAATCGGTCAAGGGTGCTGTGGTGGATGCCAATCGCAATGCGGTGATCAATGGCATCGTCAATGCCCGGTATGTCTGCGGTAAGGCTGAAGAAGAACTGCCGAAAATGGTCAGCGGAAAGGATCTGAAGGATGAAAGCCTTCGCATCACCCGGGCCGACGTGGTCATTCTGGACCCACCGAGAGCAGGCTGCGAACAGATTTTGCTGGAAACCGTGGTGTCCGTGGCTCCTGCCAGGATTGTTTACGTTTCCTGCGACCCGGCCACCCTGGCCCGGGACATCAAAGTCCTCACCGAAAACGGATATGCGTTCGTGGAAGCCACCCCGGTGGACATGTTCCCGTGGACTGGACACGTTGAGACGGTTGTCTTGCTTTCCAAGGGCGAGATCGACTCGAAGAAGGTGCGTGTAGAGTTCTCGTTGGAAGATATGGATACCTCCGGCTTTCAGCAGGGAGCAACCTACGGGCAGATCAAAGAGAGAGTGCTGGAGCAAACAGGATTAAAGGTATCTTCCCTGTATATCTCACAGGTCAATCGTAAATGCGGTCTGGAGGTCGGGCAGAGTTATAACCTGTCGAAGAAGGAAAATGCCAAGCAGCCACAGTGTCCTCCTGAAAAGGAAGCGGCGATCATGGAAGCCCTAAAGTATTTTCAGATGATTTAGATATAGTATAAAGCAGGCAAGCCTATCCCGGTTACTGGGTAGACTTGCCTGCTTTTAGTTGGTATCAGAAAACCCCCGGTTATACTGGGGGTCCAGAAAAAGCTTTAGCGTTCCATAGAAAAATAAACTCCTTAGAGTATAATTAACTTGTGGTCTGGCAACTACAGTTAATTAACCGAAAGGAGTTCATATCATGAGAACTGATAACAATAATAGTTTAGCACATACAACCTGGAATTGTAAGTACCATATTGTGTTTGCACCAAAGTATCGCAGAAAAATATTTTATCAAGAGAACCGTGTGGAGGTTGGTAAAATATTGAGAATGTTATGCAATTGGAAGGGTGTGACGATAATTCAAGCGGAAATGTGTCCTGATCATATCCACATGCTGGTTGAGATTCCTCCCAAAATGAGTGTTTCAAGTTTTGTAGGTTTTCTGAAAGGAAAAAGCAGCATCATACTTCATCAACGCCATGGGAATTGGAAATATAAATATGGAAATCGGAGCTTCTGGTGCCGGGGGTACTATGTAGATACAGCTGGTAAAAATGCAAAGAAAATTGCAGAATACATTGAAAACCAGCTGAAAGAAGACATGCTTGAGGATCAGATCACCATGAAGGAATACATTGACCCGTTCGCGGGTGGCAAGGAGTCAGTTGCAAAAGACGGGTCGAAACGTACATCGAAGTGAAAATGATTACAGGTAAAAAGAAGTAAAGCGATGTTGCCAGACCACATTTACGCCTTAAGGCGTTGCTGGTAACAGAGGGCTTTGCCCGTCATAAGAAAAACCACCGGCTAAGCCGGTGGATGTTTATTTGTTTTGCAAAGACTTACTGTACCTGTTTCTGAAACAGCGGCAGGATTCTGTTTTGAATCAGTTGGTGAACCGCGGTGATATCCAACTTTCCGTCCGGCCCGTCCATGGTGATGATAAGGTTGTGTGGCGGATAGATCC
>JALEHL010000101.1 GCA_022770665.1 Bacillota bacterium | reverse complement strand
CTGTTGATGTGAATTATGCCTGTGATAAAGCGGCAGAGGCTGCTGAGACGATCCGTCAAGAATTCAGTCGGCAGGATGCGCAGGAAAGCAGGGAGAAAGAAACCGGAGAAAAGTGAACAGGAGAAATCTATGGAAAAAAAGATTCTGCTTGTGGAAGATGAGGAGAAAATCGCCCGGTTTACAGAACTGGAACTGATTCATGAAGGGTATCAGGTGACGAAAGCATTGAATGGAAGAGATGGTCTAGAGCTGGCCGAAAAGGGCGGATTTGACCTGATTCTTCTGGATGTGATGCTGCCGCAGCTGAACGGACTGGAAGTCCTGCGCCGTCTGCGCAGGACTTCCCAGGTCCCGGTCATTATGCTGACGGCCCGCGATGCGGTAATGGACAAGGTTTCCGGTCTGGATGCCGGTGCGGATGACTATATTACGAAACCCTTTGCCATTGAAGAACTGCTTGCAAGGATCCGTGTCGTTTTCAAAAAGCAGAACGGGCTGCAGCAGCAGACCCGCCGCATGACAGCCTGCGGGGTTACAGTGGATACAGACCGCCACGAAGTGACCTGCCGGGGAGAGATCATTGAACTGACCAACCGGGAATACGAGCTGATCCGCACGCTGATGGAAAATAAAAATATCGTCATGAGCCGGGAAAAACTGCTGGACGCGGTCTGCGGCTATGATTATATGGGCGAGACGAATCTCATTGATGTCTACGTCCGATATCTCAGATCCAAGATTGATGAGCCGTTCGGCATCAAACTGATTCACACGGTGAGAGGAGCAGGTTATGTTATTAAAGACGAAACCTGAAAAGAAGCAGAAGGCTCCTGCGGTTTCCAGCCGCATGAGTTCCATTGCCCGCAGCATCAATCTGGAATTCTGGATGCGCGGATTCGCGCAGTTTCTGCTGCTGGACCTGGTACTGGCAGGAACTGCGGCGTTTTCTTTTTTTGTGTGGTGGGAAGGACAGCTTCCACAGGCTCTTTCTGTGATAAACCGGCATTTTCTGACCGGGAGCAACCTGACAGAGCTGTCCTATGTGGCAGAACTTTCCGATGGCACCAGCCGGGTCTGTCTCCTTTCTCCCTATCTGTCTCTCTGCAAAATCCCCGCGCTCTGCGTTCTGGTTCTGGAAGGACTGTTTCTGGCCGGCAATCTGTTTTCCACACGGAATATCCGCCGGAAAATGAAACCGCTGAATGAGATTGCACTCCGCACGGAGCAGCTTGCAAGGGGAAAGGCGGACCTGCGGACCATGGAACAGGCGGTCAGCAGACTGAATCCGGATCTTCCGGATGCCCATGTGATGACCGGAGACAAGGAACTGCAGAGTCTAGAGATTGCCATTAACAATCTTCTGGATCGGATGCGTGAAAGCCATCGCCAGCAGGAACGGTTTGTTTCCGATGCCTCCCATGAACTTCGGACACCGATTGCAGTGATTCAGGGTTATGTGAATATGCTGGACCGATGGGGAAAAGAGGACGCGCAGATCCTGCAGGAGTCCATTGATGCTCTGAAAAATGAATCGGAGCATATGAAGAATCTGGTAGAGCAGCTGCTGTTCCTCGCCCGCGGGGACAGCGGCAGAAACACGCTGCATTTCGAAGACTGTGATCTGGCGCAGCTGCTGCAGGATGTCATGGAAGAATCTTCGATGATTGATGAAAAGCATGTGTATCGGTTTGAAGAAGCGGGGGGATCGGCAGAGCCGGTACGGGTCCGCGGAGATGCGGCGATGCTGAAACAGTCCATGCGGATCTTCGTGCAGAATGCGGCAAATTATTCCGGGCAGGGCGGCACCATCGTGCTGCGGGCCGGCATTTCGCCGATGTCGGCCGGCGAGCATGCCGGCCGGCCGTTTTACTCTGTGCAGGACGAGGGAACCGGCATACAGTCCTCTGAGGTAGTCCATGTTTTTGAACGGTTTTACCGGTCTGACGCTGCCAGAAACAGCAGTCAGGGCGGAACCGGGCTGGGGCTTTCCATCGCGAAGTGGATCGTGGATGCCCACAGCGGAATCATTGAGATTCTGTCACGCCCGGAATTCGGCACCCGGATCACTGTGCGGTTCTGAAATGCTTTTTGCCTGAATGTCGGCATTGTGGAAACGGCCGTATATCCTTCTGCTTTTCTGGAATCATACAAAATAGAACGCACGCATCGGCTCTTCACAATTCCCGCCGTTTCTTCACCGAAATTACATAAAAAATTTCTGAATTTCTGTTGACATTCTGACAGCGCAGGTGTATCTTATATATAGTGATTAGCACTCCAGACGAACGAGTGCTAACAACGAAAACTCTCCCGAAGCGGAAAGGGCCGGGAGAACAGATTTTGAGAAGAACAGGAGGCAGAGCAATGGAATTAAGCGAACGGAAACTGAAAATTCTGCAGGCGATCATCAGCGATTACGTGCGGTCCGCAGAGCCGGTCGGATCCAGAACCCTGTCGAAGAAATATGAGCTTGGCATCAGCCCGGCCACCATTCGCAATGAGATGGCAGACCTGGAAGAAATGGGATATCTGACACACCCTCATACTTCCGCCGGACGGGTTCCTTCTGACAAGGCCTACAGATTATATGTAAATGCCCTGATGAAGAAGAAGGAACTGACGAAAGAAGAAAAGAGGGTCATCGCGCAGAAGCTGCATGGAGATATCAATGAATTCGAAAAGACCATTGAACATGCGGCGGCGATTCTGTCGGAGATTACGAATCTGACCTCTTTCGCACTGACGCCGGCGCAGGATAATGACACACTGAAATATGTCAATCTCCTTCCGGTTGATGAGCACACAGTGGTGCTGATGATCGTGTCGGAAAGCGGAAAGATTTCCAACACGGCGCTTCACATGAAGGTTCCGTATACGGAAGAGAACCTGCAGCTGCTAGCCAAGACCATGACATACAGCTATAAAGGGAAGACCATCAGTGAGGTTCTGACCCATAATATTATAGAAAACTTTGAAACCGATATTACGGCCATGAGCGGCCTGGCGAAAAACGTGATGCCCAACTTCATGCGGACGCTGGAGGATATGCTGAATGTGAACCTGTACATGGAAGGGCTGACAAATATTTTCGACATTCCGGAGTATAACGATCTGGACAAGGCGAAAAGTTTCCTCTCCATGCTGAGCCAGAAGGAGGATTTTGCCAGAAAGCTGATGGAACGTGAAGACGGTATGATCGTAACCATCGGTGAGGAGAACCCGGACGATATCATGCAGGACTGCTCCCTGATCACCGCCACCTATCATGTGGACGGCAAGATGGTGGGCAAGATCGGCGTGATCGGGCCGACGCGAATGCGGTACAGCGAAGTCACGTCTATCATTGAATACCTGACCGATAATCTGAATCATGTATTTAAGTTAAAAGGCGGAGGTAATGAGGATGAGTGAAGAAAAAAAGAAAGAAGAAATGAAGGAGGAGAAGAAGGAAGAGGCCAGCTGCCCGGAAGATGGCGTGAAACCGGATGCGCAGAAGGCGGATGAGAAGCCGGAAGCGGAGAAGAAACCGGAGGAGCCGGAGGCTGACTGCAAGCCTGAAGATGCGGAAGCAGAGACCGAAGCGGAAGCGGAAGGAAAGAAGGAAGCAGCCGGGGCGGAGGACGAAGCGCTGAATGTGAAATATCTGCGGCTGATGGCGGATTTCCAGAATTTCAAGCGGCGCACCGAGAAAGAAAAAAATGACATTTATGCATTCGCGAATGAAAAGATCATCAGCGAACTGCTTAATGTGATAGATAATTTTGAAAGGGCATTGATGCACGGGGCTGCGGGGGACAGCTTCACAGAAGGCATGAACATGATTTTCAAACAGCTCCAGGGGGTGCTTGATAAAGCAGGAGTGAAGGAAATCGAAGCCCTGGGTCTGGATTTTGACCCGAACTTCCATAATGCAGTGATGACCGAGGACAGTACCGAGTACGAAAGCGGAAAGGTTACCGAGGTCCTGCAGAAGGGGTATACGTTAAACAGTAAAGTAATCAGACCTTCTATGGTGAAGGTAGCGAACTAGGATAAAGGAGGAATTTAAAATGGCTAAAGTAATTGGTATTGACTTAGGAACGACAAACTCTTGCGTGGCAGTGCTGGAAGGCGGAGAGCCGACTGTAATCGCGAATGCGGAAGGAAATAGAACAACCCCGTCTGTTGTGGGTTTTGCAAAAAACGGAGAAAGACTGGTTGGTGAAACAGCGAAAAGACAGGCAATCACCAATCCGGACAGAACCATTTCATCCATCAAGAGACATATGGGTGCCGACTACAAGGTAACCATCGATGGAAAGGATTACACGCCGCAGGATATTTCCGCAATGATCCTGACCAAACTGAAGAATGATGCAGAAAGCTATCTGGGTGAAAAAGTAACCGAAGCCGTTATCACAGTTCCGGCTTACTTCTCCGACGCACAGAAGCAGGCAACCAAGGATGCCGGCAAGATTGCAGGCCTGGATGTGAAGAGAATCATCAACGAGCCGACCGCAGCTTCTCTGGCTTACGGCCTGGATAAAGAGGAAGGATCCCATAAGATCCTGGTATACGACCTGGGCGGCGGCACCTTTGATGTATCCATTCTGGAACTGGGCGACGGCGTGTTCGAAGTGCTGGCGACCAATGGTGATACCCATCTGGGCGGCGATGACTTCGATGAAGCACTGCTGCAGTATATGGCAGACACATTCGCCAAGGAAAACGGCGTAGATCTGCGTGCTGACAAGATGGCGCTGCAGAGACTGAAGGAAGCTGCAGAAAAGGCGAAGAAAGAACTGTCCAGTGCAACGACCACCAATGTAAACCTGCCGTTTATCACGGTAACTGCAGATGGCCCGCTGCACCTGAACATGGATATTACCAGAGCAAAATTCGAACAGCTGACTGCACATCTGGTAGAAAGAACCATCGAACCGATGCATAAGGCAATGAGGGATGCCGGCGTATCCAATTCCGATATCGCCAAAGTGATCCTGGTCGGCGGTTCCACCAGAATCCCGGCTGTACAGGAAGCCGTAAAGAGAGTGACCGGCAAGGAACCGTTCAAGGGCATCAACCCGGATGAATGTGTGGCAGTCGGTGCTGCGATTCAGGCTGGCGTGCTGACCGGTGAAGTGCATGATGTGCTGCTGCTGGATGTTACACCGCTGTCTCTGTCCATCGAAACACTGGGCGGCGTGGCAACCAAGCTGATTGAAAGAAATACAACCATCCCGACCAAGAAGAGCCAGATCTTCTCCACCGCAGCGGATAATCAGACTGCAGTAGACATTCACGTAATGCAGGGTGAAAGAGAAATGGCTGCGGACAATATCACGCTGGGACGCTTCCAGCTGACCGGTATCGCACCGGCTCCGCGCGGTATTCCGCAGATTGAAGTCACCTTCGATATCGATGCGAACGGCATCGTAAACGTCAGCGCCAAGGATATGGGCACCGGCAAGGAGCAGAGAATCACGATCACTTCCTCCACGAAGCTGTCCGATGAGGAGATTCAGGCCAAGGTAAAAGAAGCAGAGCAGTATGCGGCAGAAGACAAGAAGAGAAAAGAAGGCGTGGAAGTCAGAAACCAGGCAGAATCTCTGATCTATGAAACCGAGAAGTCTCTGAAGGAACTGGAAGGCAAGATTTCTGAATCCGAGAAGAATGAGATCACGGCTGCGAAGGACGAACTGCAGTCCGTTCTGAATAACGGAACCGTAGAGCAGATCAAAGAAAAGACCGAAGCGCTGACAGAGAAGTTCCACCTGATTTCCACCAAGCTGTATGAGCAGGCACAGGCTGCACAGGCTGCAGCAGGTGGTGCTGCCGGAGCAGACATGGGCGGCCAGAACTACAGTGCGGGTCCTGATATGGGCGGCGCAGCTGGCGGTCAGGCGGGCCCGTCCGGTGACAATGTCGTGGACGCAGACTATGAAGTCGTAGATGACGACAAGTAAAAGAAAGCAGAAAGCAGGATACGCAGTGCCCGTTCCGGGGGAACGGGCACTGCAGTTTAAAGAAAGGTATGATACAGAGTCTTGGCGTCCGGTAAATTCCGGGTGCCCGGGCTTTTGTGTGTTAAAAGTGAGGGGTTAATCGATATGGCAGAAAAACGTGACTATTATGAAGTCCTGGGCCTGAAAAAAGGTGCCAGCGACGATGAGATAAAGAGAGCTTTCCGGAAACTTGCCATGAAATATCATCCTGATAAGAACCCGGGAAACAAAGAAGCAGAAGAGAAATTCAAGGAAATCAATGAAGCCTACGGTGTTCTGTCAGACCCTGACAAGAAGAGCAAGTACGACAGATTCGGTTTTGCAGGTGTGGATCCGAATGCGGGGTTTGGCGGCGCAGGCGGCGGATTCAGTGGCTTTGGCGGCGCAGGCGGTTTTGATGATATTTTCGATATGTTTGGCGGTATGTTCAACGGCGGATTCGGCGGCGGACAGCAGAGAAGAAACAACAGCCCGAAGAAAGGGCGGGATCTGCAGAAGGCCATCACCATCACCTTTGAAGAAGCAGCCTTCGGTTGCAAGAAGGAGCTGGAGATCAGCAAGTTTGTAAGCTGTCCGACCTGCCACGGGGAAGGCACCCGTCCGGGCACTTCGAAAAAGACCTGCCCGAAGTGCGGCGGCAGCGGCCAGATCAGTCAGATGCAGCGGACACCGTTCGGACAGTTCCAGTCCGTGACCCAGTGTGATCAGTGCGGCGGCACCGGTCAGATCAACGAGACACCTTGTGATACCTGCAGAGGCAGCGGCAAGGTAAGAAAGACGGTAAAGATTTCCGTGGATATTCCGGGCGGTGTGGATAACGAAAGCGTGATTCCGATCCGCGGCCAGGGCGAGCCGGGACTGAACGGCGGACCGAACGGCGATCTGTATATCGTGATCACTGTGAAACCGCATAAGCTGTTCAAGCGGAACGGCAGCGACCTGCATCTTGAAATCCCAATCAGCTTTGATCAGGCGGCGCTCGGCGCGGAAATCATCGTTCCGACGCTGGAAGGAAAGGTATCCTATAAAGTGCCTGCCGGGACGCAGCCGGGAACGACGTTCCGCCTGAAGGGAAAAGGTGTCCGGAATCCGCGGAACGATCGGATGGGAGATCTGTATGTGAAGGTCAATCTGGAAGTGCCGATCAAGCTCAACCATAAGCAGAAGAAGTCCATCGAGGAAATGGGAAAAGCGGTAACTGAAGAGTGCTATCAGAAGAAGAGTACGTTCGCAGATAAGATGCGGGAACTGTTCAGCTGATGCCGGAGCGACAGGAGAAATGAATGGAACAGACAAAACAGAAGGAAAACAGGCAGGTCCTGATCCTGGCAGTACTGCCGGGAGAGGACTGCGATGACACGATTCAGGATCTGAATGACGAAGGATTTTTTGTTACTTTACTGAGTTCTTCCGGAGGATTCCTGAAAAAGAAGAGCACGACGGTCATGATCGGTGCAAAAGAAGAGGAGCTGGACGAGATCCTCGCTGTGATCCGGCGTAATGCGAGAAGCAGAACGGAGACCGTTTATCAGGCGGTGCCGCCGACCTGCGACAGCAACTGCTATTCGGGTGCCGTTTTTCCGATGCAGGTCCGCACAGGGGGCGCGACAGTTTTCGTGATGGACCTACGGTCCATCGAGAAATTCTGATCCGTTCAGATGGAAAAAGAAAGAGCAGAACCATGCTGCAGTATCGGATGCGTGGGGATGCTCTTTTTTTTATCGCTTTCCACCGGTTTTGTGAAAATTTCTTGTTAAAATAGAAAAAAATGAGAAAAGCCCCTTGACTATATAGTTACCATATACCTTAGGATAGTATAAGAAGAAACGAGAGGTGAATAGTTAAAATGAAATTAAGTTTCAGAACCAAGTTATCCTACGGTGTCGGAGGAATCTGCGACAATGCGCTGTATACGCTGTCCGGCACTTACCTGCTTCTGTATCTGACCACAGTCGCGGGGATCAGCCCGGCCATAGCGGGCACAATCACAGCCATCGGTTCTATCTGGGAAGCCCTGTGCGGACCGATCGTCGGGTTTAAATCGGACGGGACCAGGACACGCTTCGGACGACGGAAACCGTTTCTGCTGATGGCATCTTTCCCGGTCGCGATCATCACCAGTCTGCTCTTTACGGCGATCGATGCGAGCATGACAGTAAAAGTGATCTATTACACGGTTATGATCATTCTGTTCTGGACCAGTTTCTCTTCGGAATTTATTCCGTATATGGCATGGGGATCGGATCTGACAGAAGATTATCATGAAAGAACCGTGCTCCGTTCCTACGCTTATGTTTTCAATCAGGTCGGCATGTGCATCGGCATGGTGCTCCCGACAGTCATTGTGGATTACTGCATGAATCTGGGCAGGACCACGGCACAGTCCTGGCAGATGGTCGGCATCTTTACCGGCGTATGCAGCGGAGCGGCACTTCTGCTCTGCGCCCTTACCATTCATAAAGATGACAAGGCAAAAAAAGATTTCGTGAAGCCGGAAAAGAAGGGAAAATTCCTGGATCTGAAGCAGATTGCAGGAATGTTTAAAGAATATTTTGAGATCCTGAAACTGAAGCCGATCCAGTTCATCATCGGCTCCAGCGTGGTATATCTGGTTGCCAACACGGTTTTCTCTTCCGATCGTGTATTCTATATGACCTACAATCTGGGTATGAGCCAGAAGGAAATTTCCATGATGATGCTGATCATCACGGTCAGCGGTGTAGTTTTCGTGCCGTTTATCGCAAAACTTGCCGGCGCATTTGACAAGAAAACGGTATTCATGTGCGGGATTGGCGGCGCAGGCGTCTGCCTGATGGCCAGCCGGTTTATCGGCGTGAATTCCCTGACGGCCATGATCGTGATCTGCCTGATTTATTCTGTGGCCAACACCTGCTACTGGCAGCTACTGCCTTCCATGCTGTACGATGTCTGTGAAGTGGAAGAACTGATCAGCGGACAGAAGCGCTCCGGTGCGGTAATTTCTCTGCAGGCCCTTTCCGAGTCTCTTTCCATCGCGGTCGCGATGCAGGGACTGGGGATCGTTCTGGAAATGGCCGGTTTCGTCAGCGATGCGGCAGTACAGCCAGAAACAGCCCTCACATGGGTCAGCAACTGCTTTACGTTCCTGCCAGGCCTGTTCATGGTTCTGGTTGTTGTCATGATCAGCCGCTATCCGATCAATAAGAAAGTATTCACTCGCGTCATGGATGCGCTGGAGCGGAGAAAACAGGGAATCGAAGTGGATGTAAAAGAATTCGAAGATATCTTCGAGTAGAAAAAGAACGTCCTGGCTGCGACTGTCGGCGTCTGTCCGCGCCTGTTTGCGCCTGTTTGCGCCTGTTTGCGCCTGTCCGCGTCGGGCCGATTTCGATATTTTTTTAACGAAAAGGGTTGAAATGAGCCGGAAATCGTTCTATAATAATACGGTAATCTTTCCTTCGGAAAGGTGAGAGTTCATTCTCTATAAGATTATTTGATGTATTAGTAGCAGAAAAGCAGGTCCCCAGCCTGCTTTTTTGCTATGTTATATTCTCTTCGTAGAGTGCAATAATAAGCTGAACATTGATCACTAAGAATCCACATCGCGACGCATGCTGCCGGTAGATACAGTCCAGTTCATCTTCGAAGACCTCATCCATCCGGCGTGCGGTAGCCTAAGATCTTGCGAGACAGGCTATTACACCACACTGCTGGTCATATGCAGCCTGACCGGCTTTCGCCTTGTAACGATGAACGCGGCCGCTGTATAGCATAACCGTACCCCTTCGAATTTCGTTGCGGCCGGTATTGAAAGCACAGCCGATTTCCTTGGCTATTTTGTTGGCTGACCAGCCATCTTTCAGGCGAACCTGGATAAGAATTCTTTCGTCGTATGAAAGATAGTTCCCTTTTTGGTGTTCAGTTGTGGTAGAATATACATGATCCATCATGATAAATCACTCCTCCAAGAAAAAGTCAGGCAGAAAGGAGTAAAGATGAAGGGTTTCTTGACAAGACATAAAGAGGCGATCATCCTGATTTTACTCATAGCGGCTGTTTTCGGTGTGCAGCATCTTCAGATTCAGAGAAAAGAAGCGCAGATGCGGGCCGATGTGAAGGCAGAACTGACCGGATTCCTTGAAAGCTACCATCAAGTTCAGACAGCGGCAACACAGGAAACGGTGGAGGGGCTATACGATGATTTTATCAGATACTATCAAAAAGTGTATACCTGGTATGCCTACTGCGAAGAACATGATTTGCTTGGTGATAAAGAAATCGTAGAATCCTGGATGTGTTTCGGCCAGGTCGCCGAAGAAATGAAGTCTGTCTTCGCGGAACTGTTTCCGTCAGAATATGGCGAGCGGATGGATTTTGAGAAAAAGGTTGATGAAGCGCATATAAAAACCATTCAGAGGGGGTTGGATTATCTGAACGAGGGAAGGTTTGACTATATAACCTTCGATTCCTATAACAGAAAGACAGCGGCAAGGGAGTCAGCAGTGGAATAAAGGCGGAGCTTCCTGCCGCTTTTTTAATGCATACGGCAGGGAATCAGCCGTCAAACCGAATCGAAAGCTTGACCAGATAGTTATAGTATCCGTCTACAGACAGATCATCCAGAATCACTTCTTCATAAAAATCAGAAGTCAGTGTCAGATTTCGATCTGCGGCATAGTCCAGAAGTTTCCGGCAGTTTTCGCATACATTTCTGTATCCGTGATCATCGTACAGAACCAGATACGTACCGCCCGCGTCAAAATCAATGTCCGTGTAGCCGCTGGCCTCCAGCGCCTCTTTTTCCACAACCGAATAGAAGCTGGAGTACTGATATCCCTGTTCTGAGACACTGTATCTGGGAATGATGCCACCGATGGCATAACAGCTGGGAATCCCAAGCTCCTGCCGGAAATTCAGATGATCACTGACGGCTTCTGCAATGGCCTTTTCGTCATCCGGCCCCTTGTAGCTGGTAGTGATATGATATTCGTCGGGCATATCCTCCGTGATGATTTCCCCTACCGGTGCGCGGAGCCCTTCTTCTGTCAGCGCGATCTTTGTATCGATAAACTTCCTGGACCACTGGAGCTGCTGAAGCATCCGGTCGATTTCGCTGCGGCGCTCTTCCAGCAGATTGATCAGAGCCTGCGGAGAGCGGTGCTCCATATGGGCCTTGATCTCCTTCAGCGGAACGCGGAGGTCCCGCAGTGTCATCAGTACGGAAAACGTTTCGATCTGTGTATACGAATAGTAGCGGTAACCGTGTTCATCCGTGATGGCCGGCCTGAAAATGCCGATCTCGTCGTAATAGAACAGGGTCTGCTTTTTCACGCCGCAGATTTTCGCAAATTCTCCTGTAGTGAAGTAGTTCTTTCTGTTTTTCATAGCGGGCCTCCGGTTTTCTGCATGATTTCACACTTTTTCCCATTATAGCACGGTGAATTTTGCTCTGTCAATTCTTCCCGGTTTCGTGTATAATAGACGCAGGATATTTTGGATTGCTGAAGGAGGAATGCCAGAAATGAAATATATACAGGTAGATATCAATGTAAAACGGGAAGGCATCGAGCCGGCGGTTTCCGCCCTGCTGGGTGTGGGCATTACGGATACGGTCGTGGAGGATCCGGCCGATATTGAGGATCTTCTGGATAAAAAAAACGAGTATGACTGGGATTATGTGGACGAATCCGTCCTGCAGCTGCAGGAAGAGGCGCCGAAAGTCACGGTGTTTCTGGAGGATGACGAAGAAGGCAGGAATAAGCTGCAGTCCATTAAAGTGGCGGTGGAGGCTCTGCGGATCGAGGCGGAAGCAGGAATCTTCGGCGAGGGTGTGGATCTGGGACCTCTGACCGTGGAGGTTTCCATAGAGGATGACAGCCAGTGGAAGGACAACTGGAAAGAATACTTTAAACCGAAGAAGGTGGGACGCCGTATCGTGGTGAAGCCGACCTGGTATGACTATGAGGCCGGCAGAGATGACCTTGTCATCGAACTGGATCCGGGCATGGCCTTCGGTACCGGCACCCATGAAACCACAACCCTCTGTCTGCAGCTTATGGAGGATTATCTGAAACCGGGAGACAAGGTGCTGGATGTGGGATGCGGTTCCGGCATCCTGTCCATCGCAGGGGCGCTTCTGGAAGCATCGGAGGTGCTGGGCGTGGAAATCGATCCGGTGGCTGTGGATGTAGCCCGTGAGAATATCGCGCTGAACGGGGTTTCCGGTACAGCCCGCGCTCAGTACGGCGATCTGACCAAAGGCATCGATTTTCGTGCGAACCTGATCGTGGCCAATCTGATGGCCGACCTGGTCATGATGCTGAGTTCTGACGTTGCCAGACACCTTCTCCCCGGCGGAAAATATATCTCTTCGGGAATTCTGGTGGAAAAAAGAGACCAGGTTGCCCAGGCGATCCGGGACTGCGGCTTTGCGATTGATGAGATCAGAGAAGACGGCATGTGGTGCGCGATTGTGGCCAGCCTGCCGGAGGAGTAGAGAATGAGCAGATTTTTTGTGGATCCGTCCGATGTGACAGGAAAATATATTTATCTCAGCGACCGCAGTGACCTGCACCATATGAAAAAAGTTCTTCGATTGTCTATCGGCGATGAACTGGATGTGTCTGACGGTGCGGCCTGGGAGTATCATGTGAAGATCGAAGCACTGGATGAGGAAGAGGCGAAACTGCGGATTCTGGACAAGCAGAAATTCGCCCGGGAGCCTCGTCTGCAGGTGACCCTCTATCAGGGAATCCCGAAGGCCGGAAAGATGGAAGGCATCATTCAGAAGAGCGTGGAACTGGGTGTCCACGCCATTGTCCCTGTGTTCATGGAACGGACCGTGGTGGTGGACAAGGGCAACTTCGGGAAAAAACAGGATCGGTGGCAGAAGATCAGCGATGAAGCGGTGAAGCAGTGCAGGCGGGGCATCATCCCGGAGGTGGGCAGCGCCGTGAAATTCAGCGCCATGCTGGACGCATTGTCCAATTACGATCTGGTTCTGTTCCCGTACGAAAACGAAGAAAACCGGACGATCAAGGACTGTCTGCGCCGGATTACCCGCCGTGCGGAAGCTTCAGGCACTGACGCACGCTGCAGCCTGCCGGAAACGGTGGCCATCATCATTGGCCCGGAGGGCGGCTTCAGCGAAAAAGAAGTCCGGCTGCTGGATGAAGCCGCCGCAGAGCGGGTCTCCCTGGGAAAAACGATTTTGCGCACAGAGACGGCCGGTCCTGCGGCACTGGCCATGACCATGTACGAACTGGAGCTGTAGAAGGAGGCAGAGTGATGAACCAGCTGACGATTGGGCTGCTGCAGATCATGCCCTGCGGCAGTCTGGAAGAAAACTTGAAAAAAGGCATGGATGCCTGCCGCCAGGCGAAAGCGGGCGGTGCGGATATCGCCCTGTTTCCGGAGATGTGGAGCTGCGGGTATGAAATACCGGAGGATCCGGATGTGCTCCGTGCCATGTCCATTCCTGGGGACGCCCCGTTTGTCACTGCATTCGGCACGCTGGCGGCGGAACTGGACATGGCCATTGCCATCACTTATCTGGAACGGTTTGATCCGCAGCCCAGGAACACGGTCACGCTCTTCGACCGTCACGGCCGGCGGGTGCTGGATTATGCCAAGGTACATACCTGTGATTTCGGCGAGGAATGTCGCCTGAGCCCGGGGGAGGATTTCTATGTGGCGGAGCTGGATACGGCTTGCGGTCCTGTACCGGTGGGGGCTATGATCTGCTATGACCGGGAGTTTCCGGAAAGTGCCCGCATCCTCATGCTGAAAGGTGCCGAGCTGGTGCTGGTGCCAAATGCCTGTCCCATGGAGATCAACCGGCTGTCTCAGCTGCGGGGACGGGCCTATGAGAATATGATGGCCATCGCCACCTGCAACTATCCGAAAGACCAGCCGGACTGCAACGGCCATTCCACCCTGTTTGACGGCGTGGCCTATGTGGAGGATCTGCCCGGCTCCAGAGATACCTGCCTCCTAGAAGCGGATGGGGAAGAGGGCGTCTTTTTCGGAAAGCTGGATCTGGACCTGCTGCGGGATTATCGCATGCACGAAGTCCACGGCAACGCCTATCGCCGCCCATCAAAATACACGCTTCTGACGGAAGACATCGTCAAGCCGCCTTTCGTGCGCGGGGATCGGAGGAAATAAAAATAGTTGTAGGTTCAACTTGTGCATTTTTTGCACAAGCTGCCGGACCGAAGCGGCCAGTGAGGCCAGTAATATGCCTCGACAGATGAAAGATGCGTATCATGCAGAAAAAAGGAAAGAACGATCAGGGAGGAAACGAAATGGACTTATTACAGGCAATGCAGGAACGTCATAGTGTTCGGCAGTATGAAGAACGGCCTTTGGAGGCAGATGTAAAGGGAGCACTGCAGGCGGAGATCGAAGCTTGCAACAGAGAAAGCGGGCTGCATATTCAGCTGGTCCGTGACGAGCCGCAGGCTTTTGACGGGTTCATGGCCCACTACGGGAAGTTCAGCGGCGTGACCAACTATATCGCGATGGTGGGAAGAAAGAGTGAGCTGCTGGACGAAATATGCGGATACTACGGGGAGCGGTTGGTGCTGAAAGCTCAGCAGCTGGGACTGAATACCTGCTGGGTGGCCATGAGTTATAAGAAGATCAGAACCGCGTTCGTGGTGGAGACAGGAGAAAAACTTACGGTTGTCATTGCACTGGGATATGGGAAGACGCAGGGCGTTCCGCATCCGTCCAAACCGGCAGAAAAGGTTATGAAAGCATCGGATCCGGTTCCGCAGTGGTTCCTGGACGGTGTGGAGGCGGCCCTGCTGGCGCCGACCGCTTTGAATCAGCAGAAGTTTGTCTTTTCGCTGGAAGGAAATCAGGTTTCCGCAAAGCCAGGTGTCGGCTTCTACTCGAAGATCGATCTGGGCATCGCAAAATACCATTTTGAGATCGGCGCAGGAAAAGAAAACTTTCAGTGGAGGTAAGGAATTCCTGCAAACCCAAATGAAATGAACTTAATGCTATTAATAAAATAATTAACGATAAACATTAAAAATAGATTGACAACAGAGAATAATTGCTGTATAGTATTTTTAACGATAAACGTTAAATTTTTTACGTTAGTTTTAGGAGGAATGTGATTATGTACAATACAGCAATGAAAAAGATCAACCGGTTCGGGAAAATCGGGAAACAGGTCATCACCGTTTTGATGGTGATAACCGTAATCCTCACTGCTGCGGTAGCGGGGTTTGCTGGGTATCTGGTTTCCCTGCCGGAGGATGCGGTGAAGATGCAGGTTTCCGCGGATGCAGATCTGGATGTGCAGGAAAAACTGTTTGGGCCGTTATGGGACAGTCTGGCGGATGGTGTGGCATATTCGTCTGAGCAGATGCCGGATCTGGAAAACGAAGCACTGCTTCCGCCGGAAGATATACCATTGAAAGTGAGACTGTCCATTTTCGATCTGGAAGCAAGCACCGCGGTGATTCACTCTGAAGCAGGCAGAAAACTGGTTCACGCCGAAACCGAGCCGGTACAGTATGAAACGACGGATTTTGCAAAGCTGCTGTGGTGGTGTGTTCTTGCGGCAGCTTCCGGGATTGCGGCACTGTTTATGATGAGAAGGCTGTTCCTGTGCTTTGAGAAGTGTGAATCACCGTTCTGCGAACAAATCGTGAAACGGATGCGCCAGTTCACCTTTTCTCTGCTGCCGCTGGCGGTACTGGTATCTGCGGCGGAAACTGCAGTGGAATCCATTCTGTACCCGAAAGAAGGACTGAATATCTATGTGGAATGGGGTGCTTTCGGCGCATTTCTGATTGCCCTTTGCCTGGGCACGGTGTTCCGCTATGGAGCGCAGCTGCAGCAGGAATCTGACGAGACGCTGTAAGCAGAAGAACATAGAGAAATGAATTTGGAGGAAATCACAGTGGGACATATTGTTTTGAGGCTGGACCGGGTCATGGCCGACAGAAAGATGAGTCTCAATGAGCTGTCAGAACGGGTAGGCGTGGCCAACGTGAACCTGTCCAAGATGAAAAACGGGCGGATCAGCGCCATCCGGTTTTCCACGCTGGCGGCAATCTGCGAGGTGCTTCAGTGTCAGCCGGGGGATATTCTGGAATACGAACCTGCACCAGATGAGGGCGGCGAAGGTGCCTCTCCCGGATCGAAGGAATCAGAATAAAAAGGAATCAGAATAAAAAGCAATCAGAATAAAAAGAAAAAGCCGGAACTTCTGCGATGCTGGGCGCTTCACAGATTTTCCGGCTTTTCAGCGTTTTTACGAGACGGCTACTCTTCATCTCTCCAGCGGATGACCTTCCGGTAGGTGTTGCAGCCGTAGATGATGCCTACGATGAGCACACCGGCGATGGCCACGTTCCGGACGATTTTGTCAACGTGCACCGTTACGTCCACTTTATTGTTTTCCTGCGTCATGAAATGATCCTCCTGCTTTTCGCATTCCTTGTATTTATCATACCTATATTTTAGCAGAAATACGGCAAAATGCAAGGACATTCATGTCGGCAGGTGCTCGGAAAGCCGGAAGGACGGCGTTCGCAGAAACCGCTTGAGACCGAAGAGGCTGTCAGGATCCTCCCGGCGGATCGTATTCATGATCTGATAGCTGGTCAGCGAACCGGAGAAGCCCAGGTCCTTCAAAATCGGATCGGCAGAACCGTCAGACGGCCAGGCACCGAAGGGCCAGGCGAAAATCAGTGCAGGCTGTCCGGTGGCAGCAGAGATCAGATCCTGATTGTGGCCAAGATCCTTTGTCAGCACTTCCCGGTAGGCATCATCCGATTCTCCCTCCAGTCTGTCAGCGCCCTTGCGCCCGCCCGCGTTCCGGTGAAGGTCGTAGGTGTGATTGCCGATTTCGATCAGGCCGGACTGCACCATGAGTGCGGCCTCTCCCCAGGTGATATTTCCGCCGCTGACCTCATCGCCGCGGTAAATCGTGCCGGAACTGAGATCCGACTCGCTGCCGATGACCGAAATCACCGCTTTGGCATGATATTTCTGCAGCAGCGGAAAGGCCAGTGTATAATTGTTCCGGTAGCCGTCATCGAAGGTCAGCAGAACCGGCTTTTCCGGAAGTTTTGCTCCGCGCTGCACATAGTCGGTCAGCTGCTTTACGGATACGGTCGTATAGCCATGGTCCTGCAGCCATTTCAGATCCTCTTCCAGTGCGGTGTCAGTAATAAAATATTCGCTGGCACGGGATGCGTCGCTGACAATTCCATGATACATGAGAACCGGCAGCTCCACCGTTTCCCGGCTGTCTTTCAGTGCGCTTTCCATGGCAGCCGATGCCACCTGCGGCAGTCTGAAATGAAGATACAGTCCGGTCATGGTCAGTACCAGAAGAAACAGAGCCAGCAGAATGTCTTTTTTTTTCAATTTTTTCGTCTCCTTTCCCCGCAAAATCCGCTCGTCCGGCTGCACAGGCAGCCAGAATATTCTATGCGCCGGCGGGCGGTATCATGAAAGTTTGGGTTTTATCTGCGGAAATTCTGTGGTAAAATAAAAAAGAATCTGAGGTTTGGAGAATTATATGAAGATTGCATTTCACACATTAGGCTGCAAAGTCAACCAGTATGAAACCGAGGCCATGAAAGAGCAGTTTGCGGCTGCCGGCCATGAGATCGTCGGGGAGGAAGACCTTGCGGATGTATATATCATCAATACCTGCACAGTGACGAATCTGGCAGACCGTAAATCCCGCCAGTATATCCGCCGCATGAAGAAGCAGTGCCCGCAGGCCGTCGTGGCGGTGACAGGCTGTTATGCCCAGGTGAAACCGGAAGAGCTTTCTGCCATGGAGGAAGTGGATATTGTGGCGGGAACCGGGGAGAAGAGCAACCTGCTGACGTATGTGGAGCAGTTCTGCGCCGAGCATCAGGCGCAGCTGCATATCCGGTCCCGTGAGGACCTGACAGAGTACAGCGACCGGGGCATTATCACGTCCATGGAGTCGAGAACCCGGGCATATATCAAAATTCAGGAGGGCTGCAACCGGTTCTGCGCCTACTGTCTGATTCCCTTTGCAAGGGGACAGGTGCGAAGCAGAGATCCGGAAGAGATTGTGGAGGAGGCCCGTGCGCTGATCGCTGCAGGATTCAAGGAACTGATCCTGACCGGGATCAATACGGCGCTGTACGGTACAGAAGATGGATTTGACTGGCCTCTGACAGAAGAGGAAGAGGCAGCAGGGGTATCCGGTATCGAGATCATTCTCGGACGGATCAGCCGCCTGCCGGGAGACTTCCGGATTCGTCTGAGTTCCCTGGAGCCGACCGTGGTCAATGCCGGTTATGTGAAACGGCTTCTGCAGTATGAAAGGCTTTGCCCGCATCTCCATCTTTCGATGCAGAGCGGCAGCGACCGGATCCTGAAAGCGATGAACCGGCGCTACAGCCGACAGGAGTATCTGGAGATTGTCCGGGTGCTGAAAGCGTATGATCCGGGATACGGAATCACCACCGATATCATTGTGGGATTTCCGGGAGAGACGGAAGAGGATTTTCAGGACAGCTTGGATATGATCCGGACCGTGGAGTTCTGCAAAGTCCACGGTTTCCGCTATTCCCGCCGTCCGGGGACGGCGGCCGCCGCCATGACCGGTCAGGTGGGCGGCGAAGTGAAAAACCGGCGGATCCAGAAGCTCCTTGAAGAAGGGGAAAAAGCCGAGAAAAACTATTTTGCGAAGTGCGCGGCACGGAAGGAAGTGCGTACCGTTCTGTTCGAGGAGACAGACGGAGGGCTGCTCACCGGATACAGTGAGAACTATATCAAGGTCTACGCATCCGGCGGGGAAGACCGGTTAAACCGTTTCCAAAAGGTAAGACTTTTAGAAGAATACAAAGACGGAATGAAAGGAGAGATCATCGATGGCTGACTGTATTTTCTGCAAGCTTGCAAATCATGAAATTCCAACCAATGTGGTCTATGAGGACGACAGGGTGTTCTGTTTCCATGATGCCGAGCCGCAGGCACCGGTCCACGTGCTGCTGATTCCGAAAAAGCATATCGCCTGTCTGGACGATGTGACTGAGGAGGATCAGGAGCTGCTGGGCTACATGATGTTTAAGATTCATGAAATCGCGCAGTCTCTCGGCCTGGAAAACGGCTACCGTGTGGTAAGCAATAACGGGGATGACGCGTTCCAGACCGTGAAACATCTGCATTTCCATATTCTCGGAAAGAGAAAGCTGACCTGGCCGCCAGGCTGATGACATGCAGACCGCACGCAGACCGCACAGAGTGAGACGAAAGACCGGGACAATGACCCCCGGTCTTTTCGATTGCATAAATGAGAGGGCGGTGACGAATCACCGCCCTCTGCCCGATTCCTTATCCGCCTCGCGCGAACTGCCCGGGTTGCCCGGGCGCTTCGAAACACACGGAACGTTCTGCTGAAACAGGGACGCAGAACGGAAGAAAAGCTGTTTATTTATACAGATAGTATTCCATCGGATAAGTCGGATAAGCAATTTCTTCCAGCTGATCCATGGTCACCAGTCCTGCCGGCGCACGCAGAACAGACGGAATGCGGTTTACGATGATTGCGCAGGTATGTTCCACAGTAGCAGGTTTTACAACATGGAATTCGGTGTCCGGTTCGCCGGTGATCTTCCAGTCACACATATCGCCGTCATCCGGCCCGTAAACTTTACCGATGCACTGGGTCTCAATAATCGGGCCCTGGAAGGTCTCCGTCGTCACGACAGCTGCCATGCCGATGCAGTTCCCTTTCGGAATGACCGTTCCCATGGTGGAAGAATAGAGGTCGCTGTCGTGGAAATATGGAACACATTTCTGCGTCTGGCTCTTGATGGTCCAGCCCATTTTGGAAGCGAGCGCTTCGTTGGAGTTCCATACATAGGACGGCTCGATTTCTTCCGGATGTGCAATCTGATTTTCAAATTCTTCCGGAGTCAGACCGACTCCATGTGCTTTCGCCAGCGCAAGACCGTAGTCCTCTACGTTATAGCTGACGGCACCCTCGATTTTCTCGATTTTATGGCATCCGCCGGCGACCATGCCGACCATGTTCACCCAGAAGATATCTTCCATGCCGCTTCCCACGAAAGTGCACCCGTTCTGTTTCGCGGTGACATCCAGAATGTTGGCTTTTACAGGATCGGTCGTCCAGCAGTAGGTCGCTTCCTCACAGGTGCTGATGACGCTGATGCCGCGTTCCAGACATTTCATGTAGTGAGGGAAGCAGTCGCTTACCAGACTGAACAGTGTCACCACTGCGATGTCCGGATCGGTGTTGTCCAGAACTTCGTCAGCATTGTCACTGATCAGGACACCGGTTTTGATGCCAAGACCTGCGTAGTCACCGACATCCATGCCGACGATTGCCGGATTATTGTCGATCGCGCCCACGATCTGGCAACCGGTCTCATAAAGATAACGAAGGGTGTATTTGCTCATCTTTCCGCAGCCATACTGTACAACTTTAATCTTTTCCATAACAGAACTTCCTTAAATACTTCAGCCTTGCTTCGGCCTTGCTTTAGCCTTACTTCAGCCGGATTCCTGGCCAGCCTTCTGGCGAAATCCCTGGCCGGACTTTTAGCCCGGTCATTAGACGGGCCATTAATTGTTTGTTAATTATCAGCCAATTAAAGTGTACAGTCTCATGCAGGAAGAGAGTCAAGTCTATTTTTGAAAATATATTGGAACCTGCAGACGAAGAAACATGGAACGCTTCTGACAGTCGAACACGTTGAACTCTGTCAGTAATTCACAGATGCAGTCACCGGCAACCGCATAATGCTGCTCCCGGCAGTGCTCGAGCAGCTTCCTGCCATAGGCCTGCTCCGCGTCAAAATCGTCCAGATAAATGCATGCATACATATTGTTTTCAATGATTTCCGTATTCTGGATCAGCGGAAAATGGTCATCCACGAAAACGAAGATCTTATGGGAGTCGAACTTTTCCTGCAGAAAATTCTCCCGGTCAAGGATGGTTCCCGCATTGCAGTAATAGACCGGCGGAATATCATGATCCAGCAGACTTGTTTTCAGCTGTTTCAGGATCACTTCGTAGGTATCGATATCGTGATCATAGAAATTAATGGAGGTTTGCATGGAATAGATCCGGCGGGCCGGGATATACTCCAGTGTAATGGTTCCGCAGGACGGTGACTTATGATAGCGTTCGATACTCTCAATGGCGCGGTCGATGGCATCCCGCTGGATTTTCAGATGCCCGATGTTCCGCACGGTCTGCTCCCGCTTGCGAATCAGGATGGATTCAATCTGCCGCAGATCTTCGGAATCCAGAACTTCCCGGATTTCTTTCAGTTCCATGCCAAGTTCTTTCATGTACTGGATCATGTCGAATCGCGCATTCTGTTTAATGTCGTAGTAGCGATAGCGGGTCTGCTTGTCGGTGTAGCATGGCTTTAAAAGCCCCAGAGAATCATATAATCTGAGAGTGGAACGGTTGTATGGTTGATTCTGGCCATTTCGCCGATGCTAAGGTAATTGTCTTTCATAGGGGCTCCTTCCTGCAAAATCTGTCCGGCAGATATTCTTTCGGGTACCTGGCGGATGTCTGACGGTTGGGTTTAGTCTAATGTTACAATAGAGCTTCGGGTTTGTCCAGACAAAAAATCCAGATAAAAAGGGGGGCGCGTTAACGGAAAATAACCGTTAGGGCGGCGGCCTCTTTCCTCTGTTGGAATGATTGAAGATTGACAGGTTTCTCGCAGGTACTTTTCCGAAATTCCTGTAACGCAAACCAGAGGCAGCCATCGACTGTCTCTCTACGTTTCTTCCAATTTTCAATCTCTAAATTGTGCAGCTTCTGCTGCATCCGCTTTTAACTCATACAGAGGCTAATCCAAATCCAAATCCAGCTTAACCATTTCTGGAAATTTTGCATTTCGGGTTAACCGATTCCGGCTTCTGCCGCCGCTGCCGTTTATTTTTTTAACCATCTGACTGAAAAAGCTGCAAACTGGTTAACTTTTTTGGCTCTTTTCGCGGCGTACGGCACCCGTCAGCCTCCGTTTTTCTCATTTACGTTAACCCGTTTTTTCGTTTTTCCCCAATTCGGTTAACTGCGTTCACTGCATGGAACCGGGCGCGCGACAGAAAAAGCTGCCGCATTCCGGTTTCCCGTTCATGCAGGCAGCTCCCCTACTTTTCATGTTCCGTCGGCCATGGCATATAAAAACTGGAATGCGTAAAACACATTCCAGTTTCCGAGTTGGTGCGGCAGGCGGGACTCGACCGGCGCTGTATGCAGCGCCTTCCACCTTCGGCTCCCCGCACGGTCGCCTCGGCCCGCAGCCTGCTCGACAGCACACCGTGCTGTCTCACTGCGGCTGCGCCCTCCCGGGTCCGAGTCCCTTTTGGCCATTTATTGCACATAAAAACTGGAATGCATAAAACACATTCCAGTTTTTCAGTTGGTGCGGCCAACGGGACTCGAACCCGTACGCCCTGCGGACACAAGCACCTCAAGCTTGCCTGTCTGCCAATTCCAGCACAGCCGCACATCAGATCGTTTTCAGTTTTTCGTCAACAATAATATTTTACTTGCTTCAGGCATGTTTGTCAACATATTTCTTGGAAATCGTGCGGGATTTTATTATGGCTCAGGTGAAGGAATCTCCCTGAAAGAAAATGGACGAGTGTGGGGCCCGGGGACTCATCCAAATCCGAATAAAAAATGGCAAAAAGGTTGAGTCAAATGCTTTAAGAACCCTGTGAAATCCGTAAAACCGTGAAAATCAACACGATTTTCATGGAAAATCGTGTGTTATTCCAGATTGTTCAGTATGTGATTCAACCTTTTTTGAAATATTTCATGCAATATGGATGAGTTAGCCAAGGCAAACTATTAATACTGTCCTAATGTTGTCCAAAACGCTCAGCTCTTCGGCATTAACATGCCCACAGTTTCTCCCACCAGCATGCCCAGGCTGATTCCAAGCCCCAGGTTGAAGTGCATGGATGTAGCGAGGGCCACGCCGAAGCACATGCCGATGCACATGCCGTAGCACATGCCCTCGGTCATGTGATTTTCCCCTCCGATTCTTTGATTCGTTTGTGATTGGCTGCCAGCAATGCCAGACAGATGCCGACAACGACAAAGGGCAGTGCTGCGAAAATAAATTCCTTCATTTCTTACTTCCTTTCTCCACCGCCGGGGTGGTTTGCCGGAGTTCTGACCCCGTCGGGATTCGGTCTCCCGCCGGGGTGCAGTTTCCCGTCGGGGTTCTGACACCGTCGGGGCTCGCCTCACCGGCGGAGTCCGGGCCACCGGCGGTCTTCCGGGGCCGGTTCGTCGTCAGTGTCCGGTTCGTCGTCAGTGTCCGGTCCGTCGTCAGTGTCCGTGCCCCGGCCGGAATAAGGCTTCTGCTATGCGGTTTCCCCCAGCCGGTCGATCATTTTCTTCAGGCGATACAGCTGATTTCCCACGAAACCGCAGGCAATGATCAGAACCGGTCCGCCGGCTGCTGCCATACCCATGAAGAAGCCGCCGGGAAAACCGCTCCCCGGACCCGGGAAAAGATCTGTGGTGAAATAAAGCAGAAGGTAGGCCAGAAGAATCAGAAGGACTGGAGCCACCATGAGAGCATGCCGGCGGATGATGCTGCGGCACATTTCAATCTTGGAGGTATTATCGCTGAAGATGGACATGTCCTCCGCTTCGTCGTATGGCTTGCGGAAGTAGTACCACTGGCGGAACCGGGTGACGAATTCCCAGCCGTAGTCGGCGTACATCTGAATGTATTCCGCCTCGCTGACATCGTCCGCAGGGAAGTCCAGCTGATAGGTCCAGTTTTCTTTCGGACAGCTTTCGAACCGGTATTTGAAGCCGGTGGTGGAAAGCATCTTCCATCCCTCCCGGTGCATGAAGGAAAGCCAGGCTGCCTCCACATCGAATTCAGAAATATAGAAAATCTGACGCTCTGTCAGAATATCAGGGATTGTTTTACTGTTGTTCATGGACGGATTCTCCTTTGCTGTTTCGATAGAGCCGCTGGATTCGAGCAATTTCAAGGTCCAAAATTTCTCGGCCCAGGTCTGTAATCTGATATAGTTTTCGCTTGTCTTCTTCCCGGGTGAAGCAGATGAGTCCGTCCTTTTCCATCTTGGAAAGGCTGCCGTACATGGTGCCGGGGCTGATGACGATTTCGCCGCCGGTCATGGCTTTCACCTGCTGAGTGATGCCGTAGCCGTGGTTCTCCTGCTGCAGGCAGAAGAGAATATAGAAACCCGTCTCCGTCATGGGAATGTAGACACGTCTGATTTTATCATTCATATAACATTCTCCTTTTGGTGCGATATATCGAAGTGCAATATATATTGTGGTTCGAGTATATCACGGTGCGATATATGTGTCAAGCCCTTTTTCTTTTTTTTCTTCGCAAAATCCGCTCGCCTGGGGAAACAAAATCCCCCGGCATTTTCATAACGTCGGGGGAGTGGATTTTGTCAGGAGGAAATTGTGTTGAGAATCAGGAAGCCGATGCACTGCCCGGATGATGGCGGAGTTTGGGAATGGAAAGCTTCCGGATCCGGTGGTTCCTGCGGGGGGTGAAAAGAAAGCAGAGACTGCGGTTGTAGACTTTGAAACCCCAGACCGCATAAAAGGCATTTTTATGGCGGGCTTTGCGGGTAAAATCGCGGACGGTGCCGCCGAAATCGGTAATACGGTGTTCGAGAATCGCTTCGATCAGGTCGTCGTTGTTGCGAATATCGGCATCGATTTCTGTGTAGGCCATGCCCACATATTTTTCTTCGTGGGAATCTGAGCCGCCGGTGCAGGGCTTGCCGTAGCGTGCCGCCATCATGCGGGCGATTCGGTTTGCCTGGGCGGATTCGCAGGTATTAAAGCCTTCTACGAAATCAAATTCGTAGAAGATCCGCGGATTGCGGCGGACTTTTTTAAAGAACATGGCGCTGGAGCTCTTGGAGCCAAAGGGATGGGCAGGACCCAGGATGCCGCCCATATGATGCACCACATGGATCAGCTGCTCGATGGACATACCGCGAATCCGGAGAAGATCCAGCTGCACGCCGTCCGGCATGATCACGAGGAAGTGGCCGGCATCTTTCGTATCATATTCGATGCCTTCCAGTACGACGAAGCTGCCGGCCTGCAGGGAAGAAACGGAATTCCTCCACTGCCTGTAGCCGCGATAGGAGTCGTGGTCAGTGACCAGCATGCCGTGAAATCCCTGCTGCTTCAGCAGATCTATGTAACGTTCCAGGGACACGCGGGCGTCGATGGAACCGGATTTTGTATGACAATGCAAATCAAATTTCATGTTGTTTTCTCCTTACATAGTTATCTTATACCCTGAAACAGACAGATGCAAGATGTAAATCGAGGAGATTTTGTAAAAAATATCTTGCTATCCCACTGCAAAAATAGTATAATATTTGCGTTATAGGCTTGCGGCCTCATTTTTTGGTGGTCGGAAGATGGTTCACAGCGAGAGATTTCATGTTAGGCAGGAGGTGAATTAGAATATGGCACAGGTTATCGTAAGAGAAAATGAAAGCTTAGAAAGCGCTCTGAAGAGATTCAAGAGATCTTGCGCAAGAGACGGCGTAATGTCTGAACTGAGAAAAAGAGAGCACTATGAAAAGCCAAGCGTAAAGAGAAAGAAAAAATCTGAAGCAGCTAGAAAAAAGGCTAAAAAATACTAATTAAGGTGATGATTCATTAATGACTTTAAAAGAACAGTTAATGGCTGACTTTAAGGAGGCCATGAAAGCAAAAGATGAAGTGGCGAAGAACACCATCAGCTTTGCGAGAGCTGCAGTGAAGCAGTACGAAGTTGACCACAGAGAAGAGCTTGATGATGCCGGAATCGTAGCGATTCTTGCCAAGCAGGTGAAAATGAGAAAAGACGCCCTTGCTGATTTTGAAAAAGCTGGAAGAACCGATCTGGTGGATTCCTATAACGCGGAAATCGAGATTCTGACCAGATATCTGCCGGAACAGCTTTCTGAAGAAAAACTCAGAGAGATTGTGAAGGAAACTGCGGCAAGCCTCGGAATTGAAGGCGGCAAGCAGAACATGGGTAAACTGATGGGGCCTGTCATGGCGAAGGTAAAAGGTCTTGCCGACGGCAACGCAGTGAAAAAAGTAGTTCAGGAATTTCTGGGATAGGAATTTCAGGGCTGAATAAGAACCTTGGACAACCCGGCGAAAACCGGGTTGTTTTTCTTTCAGAAAAAGCGAACAGCGAAATATGACAACACAGGAAAAGACAACGTAAGGAGACAAGACCATGGAAAAAAGAATCATAACTGCAGCCCTGACCGGAAACTGGGGCGACAAATCGACGAACCCAGCTCTGCCGATGACACCGGAAGAAATTGCAGAGGCTGCTTATGCATGCTGGAAAGAAGGGGCGGCAGTCGTCCATATCCATATGCGGGATGAAAAAGGGCACCCGACCATGCGGGTGGACCTGTTTGAAAAGACCATAGAACTGATTCGGGAAAAATGCGACGTGATCATCAACATGACCTCCTCCGGCGGTCACTCTCTGGACGGTATGGCTTCTGATGAAACGCGGATGCTGCCGTTCCGCAAGCTGAAGCCGGAAATGGGCTCCTTTGACTGCGGTACCCTCAACTGGCTCCATCAGACCATCTTCGAAAACAGCCCCAAGTTCCTGGAACAGCTGGGACACCTGATGCAGGAGGTGGGCTGCAAGCCGGAACTGGAGATTTTCGACGTAGGTATGGTGGATACCGCCAAATATTATCTCAAAACCGGCGTGCTGAAGGCACCGTGCCACTTCCAGCTGGTCATGAATGCGGCAGGCGGTATGGCCGGCACCGTGGAAAACCTGGTGTACCTGAAAAACCAGCTGCCGGAAGGTTCCACCTGGTCTGCCACCGGAATCTCCAGGAGCCACATGCCGATTCTGCTGGCGACGCTGGCACTGGGCGGTCATGTCCGCGTGGGACTGGAGGATAACGTCTACTATTCGAAGGGCGTTCTGGCCGAATCCAACGCTCAGCTGGTGCGCCGCGCCGCTTCCATCATCCGTGAGGCAGGCTACGAGGTGGCAACCCCGGCAGAGGCCAGAGAGATTCTGGGTATCCGGAAGTAGGGCGGCTGACGTTTTCAGTGGATCCGAACCGGGCTGAAAACGAAAAATGCATGAGAAAGCTGATCAGAACTGGTCAGCTTTTTTGTTGTCATTTTTCATTTATCTTTATCATTTTTGATAAAATGATAAAGATAAATTGTACTTTGATCAATAATATGCTATAATAGGGGCATAGTAGAAAGCAAAAGAGAGGGGTACTATGAGAGAGTACAGCTATAATGAAAAGTGGAAAACGCTTCTTACGCCGGGAATCGTTTCACTTCTTACGAAGATTCATGAGTGCAAGGGAGAGCAGAATCTCTTTATCGAAGCGAAGGCAGACACGCTGACCCAGCTGATGGAAGCGGCAAAAATACAAAGTACCGAGGCTTCCAATAAAATTGAGGGGATTTTCACATCGGATGATCGCCTGAAAAAAATCGTACTGGATAAAACCATGCCCAGTACCCGCAATGAAAAGGAAATTGCAGGCTATCGCGATGTACTCGCAACAATTCATGAGAGCCATGACTTCATTCCACCGAGATCATCCATGATCCTGCAGCTGCACAGAGATCTATATAAATTCAGCGGTGCCAATTTCGGAGGATCCTATAAAAGTGTAAACAACGTCATTGCAGAAAAGAGCGCAGATGGAAAAGAAAGGGTACGGTTTCGACCTGTGGATGCCTGGAAAACACCGGCAGCGATGGATGCGATTTGTGAAGCATATGAAACCGCAGTTTATGGGAATGATATTGATCCACTGATGATTATGCCCATGTTCATTCTGGATTTTCTGTGCATTCATCCATTCAATGACGGAAACGGAAGAATGAGCCGGTTGCTGACCCTTTTGCTGCTGTATCGCAGCGGATATATCATCGGAAAATACATCAGTATTGAAAGCATGATTGAAAAAAGCAAAGAAACGTATTACGAAGCATTGCAGAGAAGCTCTGCCGGGTGGCATGAAGGTGAGAACGATTATGCACCATTTACAGAATACATGCTGGGTATCATCGCAGCGGCATATCGGGAATTTGAATCGAGAGTGGAGATCCTCAGCAAACAGAACCTTTCGAAACCGGAACGGGTGCGTGAAGTGATAAAACGCAGCCTGGGCAAGATTACGAAAAGAGAAATTCTGCAGCAGTGCCCGGATATCAGCACGGTAACCGTACAGCGCGCTCTTGCGGAAATGCTGGCGGGCGAAGAGATTTTGAAAACCGGGGCAGGAAGAGCTACAGCCTATATATGGAACAGGGAGAAGGAAAAATGATTACAGGAGAATTAAAGAATAAAATCGATGCCTTGTGGGATATCTTTGCGGCAGGCGGACTGGTAAATCCGCTGGATGTCATTGAGCAGATCACCTACCTGATGTTCATTCACGATCTGGACGATGTGGATACAACTCGTGAAAAGGAGAGTGCCATGCTCGGACTGCCGTATCAGAGCATGTTTGCCGGAGAGGTGGAAGTCGGAGATCGGAAGATTGAAGGCCGCATACTGAAGTGGTCGGTATTTCGCGACATGGAACCGGGGAAGATGTACACTGTGATGCAGGACTGGGTATTTCCGTTCATAAAGAATCTCCATGGCGATAAGGACAGCGCCTATTCCAAATATATGGGCGATGCGATTTTCAAGCTGCCGACACCGTTGCTTCTTTCCAAGGTGGTGGACAGTCTGGACGGCATCTATCAGTTGATAAAGGAAAGCCGAGACGGCGACATGCGGGGAGACACTTATGAATATCTTCTGTCGAAAATCTCACAATCCGGCAGAAATGGCCAGTTTCGGACACCGCGGCATATCATACAGATGATGGTGGAAATGATGGCGCCAACTCCTGACGATCGAATCTGCGATCCGGCCTGCGGCACCTCCGGCTTCCTGGTGGCTGCGGGAGAATATCTGAAAAAGAACCACAAGGAAGAAATCTTTTTTGATAAAGAAAAGAAAGCCCATTACATGAACGACATGTTCTTTGGCTACGACATGGATCGGACCATGCTGCGTATCGGTGCCATGAATATGATGACCCACGGTGTGGACAACCCGTTTATCGAATATCGAGACAGCCTTTCGGATCAAAATCCGGACAAAGGACTGTATTCTCTGATCCTGGCCAATCCTCCGTTCAAGGGCAGTCTGGATGCGGACACAGTGTCCTCCGACTTATTGAAGGTATGCAAGACGAAAAAAACGGAACTGCTCTTTCTGGCACTGTTTCTCCGGATGCTGAAGATTGGCGGCCGGTGTGCATGCATCGTTCCCGATGGTGTTCTTTTCGGGTCATCCACAGCCCATAAAGCGATCCGCCGGGAAATCATCGAAAACAACCGTCTGGAGGCAGTTGTTTCCATGCCTTCCGGCGTGTTCAAGCCGTATGCAGGAGTATCCACTGCGATTCTGTTCTTCACGAAAACCGGCCACGGCGGAACTGACACCGTATGGTTTTACGATATGCAGGCGGATGGTTTTAGTCTGGACGATAAACGTACACTGGTAAATGAAAATG
>JALEHL010000087.1 GCA_022770665.1 Bacillota bacterium | reverse complement strand
TGGAATTGCTGGATGCGGAGTTACTCAACGACGAGCAGATGGAAGCGGTGACGGCGACAGAAGGATACGTCCGGGTCATCGCCGGTGCCGGATCAGGAAAGACAAGGGCACTGGCATATCGGTTCGCCTGGCTGGTGAACGAGCTGGGGATTCTGCCGGGAAACATCCTCTGTGTGACCTTCACCAACAAGTCCGCCGCAGAGATGCGGCAGAGGATCCACAACCTGACCGGTGATAACGATACCGGATTCATCAATACCTTTCACGGATTTTGCGTGTCGGTGCTGCAGGAGGACATTCATGCCGCCAGCTACCCGAAAAATTTCCTGGTACTGGATAATTCCGATATCGATGCCATGCTGAAAACTGTCTATGAAGAACGGGGGCTGACCCTGCGGAACATGACCTTCAGCAAGGCACGGGATATGATCGAGATCCAGAAGCTGGTGAAGAAACCGGAATATTACGAAGAACTGATCCGTCTTTCGCTGGAAGAACTGAAAGAAAAATATATTGAAGCGAAAACTACCGATGACATCATATTTTACGGATATCTCTGGCAGCAGAAAAAATGCTTTGGACTGGACTATAATGATCTGATCAAATTCACCCTGTACATCTTCCGGGAAAATCCGGAAATCCGTCAGAAGTGGCAGAAACGGCTGGAGTACATCATGATCGATGAATTTCAGGACATCGACGCGCTGCAGTATGAGCTGATGGAGGTCCTGGCAGGCTATCATGGGAATCTTTTCGTGGTGGGCGATCCGGATCAGACCATCTACACCTGGCGCGGCGCCAACGTGAAGTACCTGATGGATTTTGAGAAAAATTTCCCGGGGACCAGGACGATTCTGATGATGAAAAATTACCGCTCCACACCGCAGATTCTTGCAGCAGCCAATCAGCTCATCAGCAGAAACCGGACCAGAATAAAAAAAGACCTGCGCCCGACACTGCCGGACGGCCCCAAGGTTCTGTGGCATCATGGCGAAACGGAAGCGGAAGAAGCGGAATGGATTGCCGCGAAAATGCGCCGGCTTTCGGAAGAAGGTGTGCCCTTTCGGGATATGACCGTGCTTTACCGGGCACACTATGTAAGTCGGCATATCGAAGAGGCGCTTCTGAAAGGAAAAATACCATATACCATTTACAGCGGCGTGCCGTTTTTTGAAAGAATGGAGATCAAGGATGCCCTCAGCTATCTGCGGCTCATCGCCTATCGGGATGACCTGTCCTTTCTGCGTGTTGTCAATGTGCCGAAACGGAATCTGGGGAAGCGGCGCATGGCGTGGCTCGCGGAATACGCGGAGCAAAATCCATGTTCCCTATTTGATGCGCTTCGTCACGGCGTGTCGGAGGAGCCGGGGCTGTTTCAGGGGACGGGAGCCGGAGAATTTCTGCAGATGGTGGAGCGTCTCGGCGAGAATTATGAGAAGAAACCGGTTTCTGAGCTTTTGTCAGAGGTGCTGGATGAGAGTGGTTATGAGGCCATGCTCCGCACCGAGGGCAGTCAGCAGCGTCTGGATAATCTGGCAGAGCTGAAGCAGTCGGTGCAGCTTTATGAGATCTCCTGCGGGGAGGAATACAGTCTGGAGCATTATCTCGCCCATGTGGCGCTGTTTACCAATGAGGATCTGAAGGAAGCAGAAGACAAGGTAAAGCTGATGACGGTTCACACGGCTAAGGGACTGGAATTTCCGTATGTCTTTCTCTGCGGCATGAATGAGGGAATATTTCCGTCACGAAAGACGTCTACGCTGCAGGCTATGGAAGAGGAACGGCGGCTGGCTTTCGTGGCCGTGACCCGTGCGGAAAAAGCCCTTTATCTGTCAGAAGCAGAAGGAAGAAATTTCGACGGCTCTCCGCGTTATCCGTCACGGTTTCTGCTGGACATGGGGCCGGATGTGCTGGAGTATGACCGGAAGCCTGCGGATACACTGGTCGAGCAGGCCAGAAACTTCGTGGAATCGAAAGACCGCTTCCTGACCGATGAGGAGGGGCAGACGGCCTTCGAACCGGGACAGAGGGTGCGGCACGGCGTATTCGGGGCCGGCACGATCCTGCAGACCGATGTGCAGCGGCAGGCATGGGTGATCCAGTTCGATCAGAACAAGACGCCGCGCACCATTACATTCCGGGCGAAGCTGGATCCGGTGCAGAATCGGGAAATGTCCTGAAATTTAAAAATTTTTCCTTTCATACTTTCACCCGACCGGTACAGAATAAGGACTGAGGAGGGATGAAACCATGAAAGAATATGATTGCGAAAATAAAAATCAGAGCCAGAAGAACAAGCAGAATAACAAGCAGAACAACAAGCAGTCCAACCGTCAGGAAAATCAGAAGAACCAGAACAATAAGTATGAGTACTGATGACAGTGACTGACTGAGAACTGGGGGAAAGGCCGCATTCTATGCCAAAAAGCAGAGAATGCGGCCTTTTTTAGCGCAGGCTGACATTTACAGCGGATGAAACGGATTAAATCTTTGCATTGCAGACGTTTTTGTTATATAATATAAAGAAGTATATACATGTGTGAAAGGCGGCCGGAATATGGGATTTCTGGAGTGGGCGGAAGAAATACTGGAATATGGAAAAGAGTATTGGATGATCGTGCTGGTGGCAGGTCTGTTCATCCTGATTTTCGTGCTTTCGGCGCGGCTTGTTTCCCTGTCGAAAAAAGAAAGGCAGGAATCGTCATCGCCTCCGGAAAAAGAGCATACAGACGAGAAGCAGACGGAAGAGGAGAACACGGAAGAAGAGTTTCCGGTGGAGCCGGAAAAACAGGAAGTGACTGCAGAACAGAATGCCCGGCAGGATGTTCAGCAGGATGAAGAAAGCGAACAAACCTCTCCGGCCGATGATGCCTATGCACTTCTCGGGCTGCTGAAGTCTCTTAATGAGAAAATCTCAGAGGAGCGAAATGGAGAGAAAGAGAACGGGAAGCCTGTCGAAGAGAAGGAAGCGGACACAGCGACAGAACCGGAGCAGGTGACAGAACCGGACACACCGGCTGCTTCAGCGGCCAGAGGGCTGGTAGAGCAGATCATACAAGGTGCGGAGAAAGCCGCCGGGGCGGCTGACCGGGAAGTGACCTCCATTGATCTGGAAATCGAAAAAGCAAGGCTGATCATTCGCTATGGGGATAAGAGAGTAGAGACGTTTCAGAAACCCGAGCTGCCTGAACAGACAGAAGAAGCCGAAGAAGTTTTCTGTAAGGAAACGGCCGGGAAGACAGACTTTGCACAGAAAGAAAAAGAACCGCCGAAAAAATTCGGTCAGGATAACACAAGCACATCGCGGTCCGGACGTGTCTACACGGAGGAGGAACTGCGAGATCAGATTAAGGAGTAAAACTGGAGGCAGAAATGTTTTGTACCAACTGCGGAAAAAAGTTGCATGACGGAGACCGGTTCTGCGCCAACTGCGGAACCAGAGTCAGAGAGGAAGCGCCGGAGATGCGGCAGGAGGTGGTGTTTAATCCGCCGTTTAAAGCAGAGGCGGAGCACAGAACCCGGGAGAATTTCACGGGCTTTGCAGAAGGCGGGGAAGAGGCGCCGAAACCGAGAAAAACGGAACCGGCGCATTTTGACTGGAACCTGGATGGATTTCCCGCCGCAGGAGTCAAAAAAACAGAGGAAGTGAATTTCAACTGGGATTCCGTGATCGAAAGGAAAAAGGAAAAGAAGAAGGACGATACTCGCAGTATTCCGACCGTCCCGGTGGTAGATAAAATCGATATCAGCAGCGGAAACGGGCAGGATGTTCGCGCAGATGCGGAGTATAAGCCGGAAGTTCCTGCGGAACCTGCTGCAGATGGAGCACTTTCAGAAGCATTTTCAGAGCAGGAACCAGAGGCGGAACCAGTGCCTGAAGGGGAGCAGCCGCGGATGAATGCGGCGGCCGGTGAAGCAGCAGAACTGGAAGAAGAGATTTTCGGAAAAAATTATCATGGGATCGGAAGTACAGAGAAGGCGATCCAGTCGGGAAATACGGCACAGCTTGAGAAATTCTATACCTTTAACGAAAAGAAAGAAGCGTTCCAGGAGCTTCTGGACAAGGAATACGAAAGGCTTCGTTCCATGGAGGAGGAACGGAAACCGGATGCGGAATCGCTGGAATTCACCTGGGCTGGGAAACTGTTTCCAGAGCAGAGTCCGCAGGCAGAAGCAGCCGGTGTTTCTGAAACTGCAGCGGAAACGGGATCGCAGAATGGGGACGTTCCTGCAGACACAATAGATTTTTCTCCGATTCGAAAGGAGGCACGGCTGCGCAGCCAGATCGACAGGCCGGAAACTGTGAAGGAGATGCAGGAGAAGACCGAAGAACCGGAAGGGAAGTCTCACGAGAGCGGGCCCAGTCCCAGCTGCGAATCAGAGGAAAAACCCGAGCCCTTTCCCGGGAAGAATATTCCTGACGACGATACTGACAGCAGTGACAGTGGCGGCACTGCAGCTCACCCGGACGAAGAAACGAAGAAAACAGAACAGAACGTGCGCCCGGAAGCGGCGGAGCAGGTAGAAGAAAGCTGGAAAATACCGGCGGCAGACCTTTCAGAAATCTTCGATGACGAAGAGGAGGAACCGAGGGGAATGAGTTTCCTCGTGAAACTGGTTGTAACGCTTCTGGTACTTCTGATTCTGCTGGAAGGCACGATTCTGGCGGTCCGGTTTGTGGCGCCGGACAGTGCATTTTCCGTGAAAGCCGGAGAAATCACAGAGCGGATTCTGGACAAGATCACCGGAGGAAGCGATGATCCGGCAAAGGATGCGGAACAGGCCGATGCTGACAGCAGTGAGCAGGAAACCTATCTCAGCGGAATCCTGCGGGACCGGATCGAGCCGCCGGAGACCATCGGTTCGGTGCAGGAAGATGTCAGTCTGAAATATGATGACTCGAAAAGCTATGCTTTCGGTGAAGAGCTGGCGCAGGCCGGACGGTTTGTGGATGAGACATGGACGACTGATGAAAACGGCAGAACCGTGACCAAAGCAGAAGCGATGATGGAAGCCCTGGTATCATATTATGACCAGTGGCAGGCAACGAATAAGGATACCAGCCTGATCGGTATTAATAAATTGGAAATTGGCGAGATTCGATCAGGGGAAAACGGATATTATGTTCTTTGCAGACTGACTTTTGCTGCGGAAGACGGCAGTGAAGCGGTGAAGTACGTGACCGTGAATGTGAAAGAATCTCAGGATTCCATGGTAATCAATGAAATTAAGGAGGAAACATTATAATGGAAAAAGCCCGGCGAAAAATCAGTATCGTCATACTGGTGATTGTCATACTGCTGGCATTGTTCTTCAGTGCGATCCACTTTATTACGGATTTCATGTGGTTCCAGGAAATGGGGTATGTGGATGTATTCCTGAAGGAACTGGTGACGCAGCTGACAGTAGGAGTGCCGACCTTTCTTGTAGTTACAGGACTGGTAGTGCTCTACCTGAATCATCTGAAAAAAAATTATTTCAAAAAAATCGCTTCCAGCGAAGCCACCGATGCGAAAAAGCTGAAGAGAACAACCTGGATCCTGGCTGCTGTATTCGGCATATTTGCGACATTTACGGCTGTGACAGAGCTCTGGTTTGATATTCTGAAATTTGCAAACAGCACGGATTTCGATATTTCCGATCCGCTCTTCAACATGGATATTTCATTCTATGTATTCCGACTGGAGTTCCTCTCGAAGCTGAATGAGATTCTTATCGGTGTGATTGTCGGATTTATCATTCTGACGATCATCTACTATATTATCCTTATGACAGTGCGGACACCGGATGTCTTTAAAGAAGAACCGGAAACTGCAGGAGAAGCTTTCAACCAGGGAAATGCAGAAGATGAACGGTATGGCGGAAATGCGAACCCGTTTGAGAATGGCGGAACGGAGAGCAGCGATGCTTTCGGAAAATTCACGGAGGCATTCTTTGGAAAGAAAGCACAGCCGAAACCGGTCAAACCGAAAAAACAGTTTGATGATAACAACTTCCGGCAGCTGATGTCCATTGCTTCCGGCAAAATCGGTCTGCTGGGCTTCATCTTCTTCATCATGCTGGGCCTGAATTTCTTCCTGCGGCAGTTTGATCTGCTTCATGCGCATACCGGCGTGGTTTACGGCGGCGGATTCACAGATGTGAACGTGACGCTGTGGATGTATCGGATCCTTTGCGTCCTGTCCGTGCTTTCCGCAATCCTCTTCGTGGTGTTCATGAAGAAAAAGAACTATAAACAGCTTCTGACGGTGCCGGTAATCATGATCCTGATCGGTGTGCTGGGCTCAGGCGCGGGCTATGTGGTTCAGAATTTTGTGGTATCCCCGGATGAAATCAACAAGGAAAGCAAATATCTGGACTGGAATATCGAATATACCCAGTATGCATATCAGCTGGATAACGTCAGTGTGAAATCCTTTGCGGCAGACAATTCGCTGACCGCTGACGACATCAATGATAACACAGAGACCATCAATAACATCCGGATTAACGATTTTGATCCGGCCAAGCAGTTCTACAATCAGACGCAGAGCATCCGTCAGTACTACACCTTCAATGATGTGGATGTGGACCGGTATATGATCAACGGGGAGTATACCCAGACATTCCTGACCACCAGAGAGATCGATGAATCCAAGATCACAGACACCTGGCTGAATAAGCATCTGAAGTATACGCACGGTTATGGTGTGGCCATGTCCCGCGTCGACAAAGTGACAAACAGCGGACAGCCGGATGTGCTGATCGGAAATATCCCTCCGGAATCCAGCGTGGATGAGATCAAGATCGATCAGCCGGAGATCTATTTCGGCGAAATGTCCAACGATTATATTATCGTAGGAACAAATGAAAAGGAATTTGACTATCCGAAGGGGGAAAGCAACTCGTATACAGAGTATCAGGGAAACGCCGGAATCCGGCTGAACTTCCTGAACCGCATTCTCTTCTCTATCCGGGAGGCAAACCTGAAGATGCTGGTATCTTCCAACATCAGCAGCAATTCAAAGATTATCATATACAGGAATGTGATGGACCGGATTCAGACGATCATGCCGTATCTGGCTTATGAAGATGACCCGTATATGGTGACGGCAGACGGAAAGCTGTACTGGATGGTAGATGCCTATACGACCAGCTCCAATTATCCGTATGCCGAGCCGTTTAACGGGAAGGCAAACTACATCAGAAATTCCATCAAGGTCGTTGTAGACGCATATAACGGTGATGTAAACTTCTATATTGTGGATGATACCGATCCGATCGCGCAGACGTATGCGAAGATCTACCCGACCCTGTTCAAGAGCTACGATCAGATGCCGGAAGGACTGAAGGCGCATATCCGTTATCCGAACACCCTGCTGCAGATCCAGGCAACGATCTATGCCCGGTATCACATGGAAGATGTCAACGTATTCTATCAGAACGAAGACCAGTGGGATATCGCTTATGAAGTATACGGAACAGAAAGACAGCAGATGAAGCCGAACTACTATATTGCCCAGCTGCCTGACGGAAACGGGGCGGAATTCTTCAACTCCATCGCCTTTACGCCGAAGTCCAAGATGAACATGACAGCGCTGATGGTGGCGAGAAACGACGGAGAGGATTATGGTGAACTGGTAGTGTATCAGTTCCCGAAGAGCAAGAACGTTTACGGTCCGGAGCAGATCGAGGCGCAGATCGACCAGAATACAGAGATCTCCAAGGAATTCTCCCTGTGGAGTTCTTCCGGAACATCCTACCGCCGAGGCAACATGTTTATCATTCCGATCAATTCCTCCATTCTCTATGTAGAACCGGTTTATCTGGAGGCAACCAATTCAAGTATTCCGGAAGTGAAGCGGATCATCATGGCCTATGGGGACAAGATCGCATATGAAAACACTGTAGCGGATTGCCTGGTATCGCTCTTTGGCGATGCGGCGCAGGAGGGCGTCGGAACACAGGACGGGCTGAATGCAGAGGAGGGAACTGACACAGAAGGTACAGAAAACGGTGATGACAAGATTCTGTCCCAGCGTGAACTGATCCAGAAAGCGGCCGATGCATTTGATAAAGCCCAGGAGGCGCAGCAGAACGGCGAATGGGCAGACTACGGAAAATATCTGGATGAGCTGGAAAAATACCTGGATGAACTTGCAAGTTAGCCGGGATTGTGCTAAACTTTTACATTAAATGAAATAAATCAAACAAACAATCATTCAAAAGATATCAAATTATCAGTATTTCCGGTGTGCAAGGAGACGCTTACCGTCTCCCTGCACATTTATGCTTTAAACTTGGGGAGGTTTCAAGATGCTGGGATTCGACTTAGATAAGATGCTGTTTAATATTCCTGCAGGCAAACATGCAAAAGATGACATTATCCGGGTGCTGGAAGAGCATCCGGAAGTCCAGTTCGTCTCATTTGTCGGTCTGGACATTGCCGGAAATGATACGGATGAACGGATTCCGATTAAAATGTTTCTGGACGACATGGACAATATGCTGGTACACGGGGTGCAGACTGACGGGTCCAGTGTAGATCTGCCGAAGATCGCAGATCTGAATAACGCAAAGGTGGATCTGGTGCCGGATCTGTCCGTAAACTGGTATGTAGATTACAATTACGATAATGTGGACCCGCAGACCGGCCTGCCGGTAGGGACGATCCGGATTCCGGCTTTCCTGGTGCACAATGAAAAGACGGAAGTAGGAGCGAGGTCGATCCTTCGGAACTCTATTGAGGAGTTTAAAAAGGAGCTCATGGAGCTTCTGCGCCGTCATCCGTATGCATTCCGTTATATAAACGGGGTGGACTCTGCAGACGAAATCGAAGAAATCTGCGTTACCAGCGCAACAGAGCTGGAATTCTGGGTAAAGACACCGGAAGACAAGGCGGACAGAGAGCAGCTCTCTACGTCGCAGGAACTGAAGGAACAGTACTGGAAGAGAACGTACGGGCCGGTTCGTACAGCACTGGAAAAATCTCTGGAGATCATCGACCGGTATGGTGTCGGTGTAGAAATGGGCCATAAGGAAGTCGGCGGTGTCAAATCGCAGATTACCAGCACGGGCTCCCACGAGCATATCATGGAGCAGCTGGAGATCGACTGGAAATATGCAGATGCCATGCAGGCGGCCGACAATGAAAAACAGGTAAAATATATCGTCAGGGA
Source organism: Bacillota bacterium (assembly GCA_022770665.1). Classification (GTDB taxonomy): domain Bacteria; phylum Bacillota; class Clostridia; order Peptostreptococcales; family Anaerovoracaceae; genus RGIG7179. Next base: position 3,782 of record JALEHL010000087.1, on the reverse strand, counting down.
TGTGTTCAATCAGTTCGGACTGCACACCACTTTCATGGCCAAGCCGATTGAGGGTGTGGCAGGGAGCGGTGAGCACACCCATCTGGGTGTGGCTGCCCGGCTGAAAAGCGGGAAAATGGTCAATCTGTTCACTGCAGCAGATTCGGAAAACGATTACCTCAGCCCGCTTGGATTCGGCGGCCTCATGGGCATTCTGAAAAACTATGAAGCGATCAACCCGTTTGTCAGCTCCACCACAGACTCTCTGAACCGGCTGAAGCCTGGATATGAAGCACCAGTCTGCATTGTGACTTCTCTGGGGAAAAGTGTAACGGAAGCTTCCAGAAACAGAACGATTCTGGTCGGTCTGATCCGGGATGCCAAGAATCCGATGGCGACCCGTTTCGAACTGCGGGCACCGAATCCGAAGAGCAACACGTATCTGATCCTGGCAACCTGCTATATGGCAATGCTGGATGGAATCCGTGCGGCACTGGAAAAGGAAAAGACACCAGCAGATCTGGAACGATCCATTTCGAAAAAATATGGAGAAGAGGACTTCTACCTGGAAACCGGGCGGGAATATCGAAGCGAACACAATGTATTCGAAGATTATACGGAAGAAGAACGGGAGAAGTTGTTTGGCGTTGCACCTGCCACGGTATGGGAAAATCTGCAGGGCCTGCGGAAGTATCCGGAGAAAGTCAAGGCGATCCAGGGCAGCGCATTCAGCGATCTGGCCATAGAATCCTTCTTCGAAGCGACGCTGAACCAGTGGAAAATGGAGCTTCATAACCGGGATATTCCAAACTGTATGGATACCATCCGGGAATGTATTAAAGTCCATAAGGAGGATGCCACGGATTACGATGTGGTCAACTGGACCAGGGTCAACGACCTCCGGTTCTATATCGGAAAGGATACCATGTCGGAAAAATGTCTGCTGACCCGTGCCAAGGAGGCGCTGGATGCAGAGGATTATGCCCTTGCCTCCAGCCTGCAGGTGGAGCTGCAGCAGAAGATCAGCGAACTGACGGAATGCTATACCAGATATAAAAAGAATCTTTTTTAATACATACTTTAATACTTTACTGATAACTGACAAAGGAGAAAAGAGGGAGAAACATGTTAGACATTAAAAGAATCCGTGAGGATTATGAAGGTGTAAAAGCCGCAGTAGAGAGAAGATGCAAAGGCGACTTCGGCATTGAAAACGTAGTAAAATACGATGAAAAGCGAAGAGAAATCCTCGCCGAGGTCGAGCAGATGAAGAACAAGCAGAATACGGTCTCGAAAGAAATTCCAAAGCTGAAAAAGGCCGGTGAAGACACGACTGCGATCATGGCGGAAATGAAGGAACTGTCAGCGAAGATCAAGGAAATGGACGCAGAACTGTCGGAGGTGGAGACAAATCTGCGGAATGCGCTGCTGAATGTGCCGAACACACCGAATCCGCAGGTGCAGGTCGGGGAAGACGACAGCGCCAATGTGGAACTGAGAAAATATATGGAACCGACGAAGTTCGACTTTGAAGCCAAGGCGCACTGGGATCTGGGAACCGATCTGAATATTCTGGATTTCGAGCGTGCAGCCAAGATTTCAGGTGCGAGATTCACGGTGTATAAAGGGGCAGGTGCCCGGCTTGAAAGAGCGGTCATCAATTTCATGCTCGATCTGCACACGGTAGATCAGGATTATGTGGAGATTCTTCCGCCATTTATGGTGAACCGCGGGGCGATGATCGGTACCGGCCAGCTTCCGAAATTTGAGGAGGATATGTTCTACGTGCCGCAGAAAGACTTCTTCCTGATCCCGACTGCAGAAGTTCCTGTTACCAACCTGCGCTCCCAGGAAATTCTGGATGAAGCAGAACTGCCGGTATATTATACCGCATATACGCCTTGCTTCCGTGCAGAAGCAGGCTCCGCAGGCCGGGATACCAGAGGCCTGATCCGCCAGCATCAGTTTAATAAAGTGGAACTGGTGAAGTTCGTCAAGCCGGAAGGTTCCTATGATGAACTGGAAAAGCTGACGAATGATGCGGAAGAGGTACTGAAGAGACTGGGGCTGCCGTACAGAGTGGTAAGACTCTCCACTGGAGACCTTGGATTCTCTTCGGCAATGACCTACGACATCGAAGTGTGGATGCCTAGCTATGGAAGATATGTTGAAATTTCTTCCTGCTCCAACTTCGAAGATTACCAGGCACGGCGCGCCAATATCCGCTACCGTCCGGCAGAAGGCGGCAAGCCGGAATTCGTGCACACCTTAAACGGTTCCGGTCTGGCAGTGGGCAGAACGGTTGCAGCCATCCTGGAGAACTACCAGCAGGCAGACGGCAGTGTTGTGGTTCCGGAAGCTCTGCGCAAATACATGGGCGGCCTGGAAGTGATTACCAAGCAGGATCTGAAATAGTTAAGAAAGGAATCGCAATATGATATTCTTTACACCGATGATGAGTATCCTGGCGATTTATGTGCTGGCAGCGGTGCTGCCAGCATTTTTCCTCTTGCGCTACATATATCGGCAGGATACGATCGAAAAAGAACCGGGATATCTGCTGTGGCAGCTGCTGCTGTGCGGTGTTGCATCCGCTTTTGCCTCCATCATTCTGGAATCACTGGGCTCGGCTGTGCTGAATAACACCGTGGATCCTTCGGATCCAAAATACTATATTATTATGGCCTTTCTGGTTGTGGCTGTCGTGGAAGAAGGCACGAAGCTTTTCTTCCTGAAGCGCAGGTCCTGGCGGGACCCCAACTTCAACTATATGTTCGACGGTATTGTGTACGCGGTCTTCGTTTCCCTGGGCTTTGCGGCCTTCGAAAATATCAAGTATGTTTTCAGCTACGGGCTATCTGTGGCTGTACCGCGTGCCCTGCTGGCGATTCCGGGCCATATGGGATTCGCCGTCTTTATGGGAATTTTTTATGGCCGTGCAAAGCATGCTTCGTATCGGGGTGACAGTTTTCATGAAAAAACCAACCTGCTTGCCGGATATCTGTCAGCGGTCTTTCTTCACGGATTTTATGATGCCTGCTGCATGATCGGCTCGAAGGAATCTACCGCGATCTTTGTCGGGTTCGTGGTGCTGATGTATATTGTCGTATTCCGCCTGATTAAGAAAGCATCCTGGGAAGACCGTCCGATATAGGGGAGGCTGCATTGCGGCATCCTTTTTTTTAACTCAACGGAACGTTTGTTGCTTTGCTTTGCAGGAAATAGTACGATGGATGTGAAGGGGGCTGAAAATGGATTATGAAAAAACGGGCAGGTTCCTGCAGGAACTGCGGAAAGAAAACGGTCTGACGCAGCTTGCGTTGGCAGAGAGGCTGGGGGTGACGGATCGGGCCGTATCCAAATGGGAGAGAGGAAAGGGCTTCCCCGATGTGTCATTGCTGAAACCTTTGGCTGAGGTACTGGATGTATCCGTCAGCGAACTGCTTGACGGGGAGCGGAGGCCAGCGGACAGAGAGGTGTGTCTTTCGGATGGTTCTGCAGCACTTTCTGTTTCCGAGGCTGATACGGTTGCTATGAAGGGAATTCGAGCCTATGTACAGGAAGCGCGTCGGAAAACAGCCATCTGGAAATCTGCATTCACGGCAGTACTGGCACTACTGATATTGACAGCCCTTCTGGCTGCAGGTGCTGTCTGGCAGGACGCCCATACACCGGTGGATTTTCAGAAAGATGAACTGGATTTTCGGAGAATCTGCATGGTGCGTGGTGACACAGTCATGGAGGAAGTTGATCTGGAGGGAAGCCTGGGAGAAGAATTCAGAAGCCAGGTACAGGGACTCCTC
>JALEHL010000067.1 GCA_022770665.1 Bacillota bacterium | reverse complement strand
GGTGTTTTTTTGTGGCGGAGATGGTGGGATTCGAACCCACGCACCGGTCACCCGGTCTGCCGCATTTCGAGTGCGGTCCCTTGAACCACTTGGGTACATCTCCCCGATCTCCACGTTCGGCGCCTTGCTGAAGGGCACCTTTGATTGATGCTGCTTTGCTGATTAAATCAGCCCTAATAGAATACCACAAAGAGGCCGGAAGTGCAAGATAAATTGCGAAAAAACCCCATAACACCCATGAAAAAAGTGTGCAGGTTCCGCGTCGCCCATTGAATATGCCGACAAAAAATGGTAAAATAGGACCGTTGAATGCATCGATCATAACCACCAGTGGAAGCCATCACTGGAAACCAAACGGCGAGGAGGAATGTCTTTTGAAAATCTGCATTTTGATGGGAAGTCCGCGTCCGAAGGGAAATACGGCGGCGCTTCTTGCACCTGTGAAGGAAGAACTGGAAAAAATGGGCCATACCTGGACGGAATTCGACCTCTATGAAAAGCATATCGAGCCGTGCATCGCATGCCGCCATTGTCAGAAGGACTGGAGCAAGTTTGGCTGCGTGCATCGGGATGACATGCAGGAGATTTTCGATGCGGTGCTGGACTGCGATTTTCTGCTGCTGGCCACGCCGATCTATTCTCTTTACTGCACACCGCCGATGAAGGCTGCGCTGGACCGGCTGGTTTACGGCATGAACAAATATTACGGCGAGACCTGGGGCCCGTCTCTGTGGGAGGGAAAGCCTGTGGCGCTTCTGGCAACCTGCGGTTATCCGCTGGAAAAGGCTGTGGACCTGCTGGACGAGGGGATCCGCCGCTACTGCAAACATTCAAAGCTGACGTATGTGGGAGCCATCGCCGCCCGCCAGAGAAAATACGGAGAAAACTTCATGACAGAGGATGTGACGGCACAGGCCCGCGCCTTTGCTCTCCGTCTGGATGCAGCGATGAAGGCCGCCAGCAAAAATACTGAGGAGGGTGACAATGAATAAAACGCTTAGCATTCAGATTGCGGACCCGTCGGGCAACATCACGATTTTTGTCCGTACGCCGGTGGAACGCAGATACTACCAGCAGGTCGCCGAGCAGCTGCTGATGGAAGAAGATTACGGCGCGGAGCAGGTGGCCTTCATTCTTCCGCCTTCTTCCGCTTCGCAAAATGTATCCGCCGGGGATCCAGGTGTCGACGGCAGCATGGAGATGTGCGGCCTGGAGTTCTGCGGGAACGCATCCCGGGCTTTTGCGCTCATGCTGGCCAGGGAGACGGGATGCAGCGGACGGGTGACGAAGAAAATCCGCGTCAGCGGCTGTGCCGATCCGCTGACCGTGGAGCTTGACATGGAAAAAAGCCGGGCAAAAATCCGCATGCCGGATCCGCTGTCCTGTGAGGTGCAGGGGGACCGGACGGTTGTGGATCTGGGCGGAATTCTGCACATTATTACAGAATCACCAAAGCTGCCGGGGCAGACGGAGGAAGAAGTGCAGACCGCGATGGAGCAGATTTTCGGGAAAATCCGCAGTGAAGTTTACCGGAAGATGAATCCGCCTGCTCTGGGGGTCATGTTCTGGGACAGCACCGAAAAGAAACTGACCCCTGTGGTCTATGTGAAAGACGTGGAGACGATCTATTTTGAGGGATCGTGCGGTTCCGGGACGACGGCCTGCGCTGCGGCTTTTTCCATGGGAAAGCCGGACGGCGTGTACGAATGGTCGGTTCCGCAGCCGGCGGGCATCATCGACGTGACAGCGGAAGTGAAGGACGGACGGGCGCAGGCCATTTACATCGACAGCCAGGTGAAGCTGGGAGAAATCATGACAACTGAGGTAGAGATCGAAGATGAAGAATAGTACGCAACAGATAATACGGATTTTGATGGTAATTGCAGGGAATGTGATTTATGCCCTGACGGTGCAGCTGTTCCTTTTGCCGGGGAACCTGATCACGGGGGGCAGCACGGGAATCGCTCTGGCGGTGCATCATTTATGGGGACTGCCGGTGTCGGCGACGGTGATGGTGTTTAATGTGGCCATGCTGATCGTGGGATTTCTGCTGCTGGGAAAGGCCTTCGCCCTGACGACGATTCTGAGCACGTTTACTTATCCTGTCGCGCTGGAGCTGCTTGGGCGCATTCTTCCAGAGGGCGGTCTAACCGATGATGTGCTGCTGTGCACGATTTTTTCGGGGCTTGGGATCGGCATCGCAGTAGGTGTTGTGATCCGGGCCGGGGCGTCGACAGGCGGGATGGATATTCCGCCGCTGGTGCTGCAGAAGTTTTTCCGGATCCCGGTGTCAGCCAGCCTGTATGTGTTTGACACCTGCATCCTTCTGATGCAGGCCATGTTCAGCGATATGACCCGGATCCTGTACGGCATTCTGCTGGTGATGATCTATACTATGGTAATCGACCGGCTGATGCTCATGGGTACAAGCCAGACAGAAGTGAAAATTGTCAGCCCGCATGCGGAAGAGATCCGGCAGGCAGTACTGGAGCAGCTGGATCGAGGTATCACCATGCTGGATGGTCATACGGGATATCTGAATCGCGAGACGGAAATGGTGCTTACGGTAATTTCCAACCGGGAGCTGCCGCGGCTGGAAAAGCTGGTGCATGCTATCGATCCGGCCTGTTTCATGGTAGTGAGCAAAATCACCCAGGTCAGCGGCCGGGGGTTTTCGCTGAAAAAGGAATACCGGTAGGGGATTGAGGACGCACGAGAGTGCGCGAGGGCGCTCGAGGGTGCGCGAGGGTGCGCAAGAGTGCTTGAGGGTGCTCGAGACAGTTTGCGCAAGGCGAAAGGGACGCCAAACGGACCGTTTCAGAACGATTGGCATCCCAGGGACTGCTCAGGAACCTGGATGAATGCGATTTTCGCGCCAAATCCAAGGAATATATGCAAAATGTGCACATAAATACAAGCAATATACAGGAAAAACGGGAAAAATGAAGAGACATTCCGTGATTTAATGGGAATTTGATGCTGCAAGATAGATTGCGGGACGCCAATTAAGTTAAAAATGCTGAATTGGCGTCCCTTTTTGCGTGCGCAGCCTTTTCTATGAAAGAATTACGTTGTTCTGGGCATACTACAGAAAAAAGGAGTAGACGAAGATGAAAGATTTCTGGCAGTATGTGCTGGTGTTTCTGCTGTTTTTCATCGCAGCGGCGGCAGTGATCCAGGTAGACCGGCAGTGCAGGGAGATGACGGGCCTGGGAGGAAGCGTGACGACTTTTGCGGATGAGACGGTGTATGCTGCGGTGCAGGCGGCTGAACAGGCAGCGGTGCGGACCGGCCCGTGATCGCTGCAGCCGGTCCGCCGGATTTGTATGACCGGTCCGCCGGATTTGTGTGACCGGCCCGCTTCTGCAGCACAGGGCAGAACTGCGCAGCCGACCCGCAAGTCTGCAGCCTGCGGGAAAGCGGGAATTTCCCGTTGAAAAAGTGGGATATCTGGAGTAAAATAGTATGTTAGGAAAGTAGCACTATTCAGCACAGAGCAGACTGCCTTCCTGACATATTTTTTACTGAAAGGAAAACCAATGGACTATCAGAAATATATCAGAAATTTCAGTATTATTGCGCATATCGACCATGGCAAGTCCACCCTGGCCGACCGGATCATCGAAAAGACCGGTCTGGTGGCCCAGCGGGACATGAAAGAACAGTTCCTGGATAATATGGACCTGGAGCGGGAGCGGGGCATCACCATCAAACTGCAGACCACCCGCCTGGTGTTCAAGTCGAAGGACGGAAACGAATACATTTTCAACCTGATCGATACACCGGGACACGTGGACTTCAACTACGAAGTATCCAGAAGTCTGGCCGCCTGTGAGGGCGCTGTGCTGGTGGTGGATGCCACCCAGGGCGTGGAGGCGCAGACCATGGCCAATGTCTATCTGGCACTGGAGGAGGATCTGGAGATCCTGCCGTGTCTCAATAAGATCGATCTGGCCAGCGCACGGCCGGAGGAAACGCGGGATGAGATTGAAGAAATGATCGGCATCGATGCATCGGAAGCGCCGCTGGTGTCTGCCAAGGAGGGCATCGGCATCGAGGAACTTCTGGAGGACATTGTGAAAACCATTCCCGCACCATCCGGCGATCCGGACGGCAAGCTGAAAGCCCTGATCTTCGATTCCGTATACGATAATTATAAAGGGGTGGTCATCTATACCCGTGTCTTTGACGGACAGGTGAAGGTGGGCGACATGATCCGCCTGATGAACACCAATAAGAAATATGAAGTCACCGAAGTGGGCGTCATGGCACCGGGCCATGTGCCGACCAGATCCCTGCGGGCCGGCGAAGTAGGATATATCTGCGCTTCCATCAAGCAGGTAAAAGACGCCCGGGTGGGCGACACCATCACCCTGGATAAAGACCCGACGGCAGAACCGATGCCGGGCTACAAGAAGGTCCAGTCCATGGTGTACTGCGGCATCTATCCGGCAGAAGGCGAAAAATACGAGAGCGTCAAGGATGCCCTGGAAAAGCTGCAGGTCAACGACGCAGCCTTCCTGTTTGAGCCGGAAACTTCCACCGCGCTGGGCTTTGGCTTCCGCTGCGGTTTTCTGGGACTGCTGCATATGGAGATCATTGTAGAACGGCTGGAACGGGAATTCAACCTGGCCGTGATCACCACATCCCCGAGCGTTGTGTACCGCGTGGTTCTGAAAGACGGCACCGTGCAGATGATCCAGAATCCGACCAATCTGCCGGATGTCGCAGAGATTGATCACATCGAAGAGCCGATCGTCAAAGCCGATATCATGATTCCGAAGGAATATGTGGGCGCCATCATGGAACTTTGCCAGCAGCGGAGAGGAAAGATGATCCACATGGAATATATCACAGAAACCCGCGTGCAGCTTCACTACGAAATGCCGCTGAACGAAGTCATCTATGACTTCTTCGATGCGCTGAAATCCAAGACCAGAGGTTACGGATCCCTGGACTATGAGTTTATCCGCTATGAAAAGTCCCAGCTGGTGAAGCTGGACGTGCTGCTGAACAAAGAGCTGGTAGATGCTTTTTCCATGATCGTTCACGAATCCGAGGCCTATGCCCGGGGGCGTTTTGTCTGCGAGAAACTGAAGGAGATCATCCCGATGCACCAGTTCGAAGTGCCGATTCAGGCCGCTATCGGACAGAAGGTCATTGCCCGGGAAACCGTCAAGGCGTACCGCAAAGACGTGATCGCCAAGTGCTACGGCGGCGACATTTCCCGAAAGAAAAAGCTGCTGGAAAAACAGAAGGAAGGCAAAAAGCGGATGCGCCAGTTCGGTACCGTAGAAGTGCCGCAGGAGGCCTTTACCGCAGTACTGAAATATGATGAAAACAAATAATCCGGCTGTCGTGGAGAAGACGGCGCAGCCGACCGCCGCGGAGCATGCGGCGCAGCCGGAAAACCGCTCCGGAAAGAAGCCGCTGGGCCTCTATATCCACATTCCTTTCTGCCTGCAGAAGTGTGGATACTGTGATTTTTATTCCGAGGCGGGGCTGCCGGATGACCTGAAGAAGGCCTATGTGGAGGCTCTCTGCCGGGAGATTGCACAGTACGGAAACAGGCTGACAGCAGAGTATATGGTGGATACGGTGTTCCTCGGGGGAGGAACTCCCAGCATTCTGCCGTCCCACCTGACAAAATCCATCCTATCGGCGGTTTCTGATGCATTTGACGTTTCGGCAGATGCGGAGGTTTCCATAGAATGCAATCCGGCGACCCTGACGGAAGAAAAGCTGGGCGTGTACCGGGAAGCGGGGATCAACCGGCTGAGTCTGGGGGTTCAGTCCATGGATGACGGGCTGTTGCAGGTGATGGGCAGAGCTCACAGCCGGCAGGACGTGGTAGAAACGGTACAGCTGGCCAGACAGGCGGGATTTGACAATCTGAATCTGGATCTCATGTTCGGGATTCCCGGGCAGAATATGCAGATGTGGAAAGAAACGGTGCGGACGGTCTTCGCGATGAAGCCGGAGCACCTTTCCTTTTACAGCCTGGAGCTGGCGGAAGGAACGCCATTTTATCGTCAGGTGGCCCGGGGCACACTGGAGCCCACGCCTCAGGAGGAAGACCGGCAGATGTACCACTTTCTGCTGAGAGAGCTGCAGGAACGAGGATATGACCACTATGAAATATCCAACAGCGCGCTGCCGGGATACCGGTGCCGCCATAATCTGAAATACTGGAATCTGTCCGACTATCTGGGACTGGGCGCGTCGGCCCATTCCTTCCTGCAGGAAAGGCGTTTTGCGTCGGTATCCGATGCCCGTGCATATGCGCAGGCCGTGCTGCGGGGAGAAAGCCCTGTCGTCTGGCAACACGAGAATTCCCGGTGGGACAGCATCACCGACTACACCTTTACCGCCCTGCGGCGGAGAGGAGGCATCGAAAAAACGGATTTTGCGAAGAGATTCGACGAAGAATTCTGGGATTTCTTTTCGGGACGGGAGGAGGAATTTCAGCAGTTTGTCCTGCGAGGCGAAGCAGAAGAAGACGCAGGCGGCATCCGGATCACAGAAAAAGGCATGGATATTGCCAGCCGGATTATTGAGATTTTTTTATAAGAAAAAAAGAAGAATACAGGAGGATCGCGATGGGAAAGTACATGATGGCTCTGGATCAGGGCACCACAAGCTCGAGATGTATCATTTACAATAAAAAAGGCGAGATGGTCAGCGTGGCCCAGAAGGAATTCACGCAGATCTATCCGGGCGACGGATGGGTGGAGCATGATGCGATGGAGATCTGGTCGACCCAGATGGGAGTGGCCCAGGAGGCGCTGCTGAAAATCGACTGTACCTATGCGGACATCGAGGCCATCGGCATCACCAACCAGCGGGAAACCACGGTGGTCTGGGATAAGGAAACGGGCATGCCGATCTATAACGCCATCGTGTGGCAGTGTCGGCGGACGGCAGAGTTTTGTGACGAACTGAAGGCCAGGGGCTGCGAGGAAATGGTCCGGAAGAAGACCGGACTTCTCATCGATGCCTATTTCAGCGGCACCAAGCTTCGCTGGATTCTGGAAAACGTGCCGGGGGCCCGGGAAAAGGCGGAAGCCGGACAGCTGCTGTTCGGTACCATCGAAACCTGGCTTATCTGGAAGCTGACCGGGGGTAAGGTCCATGTGACAGACTATTCCAACGCTTCCCGGACCATGATGTTCAATATCAATACCTTGGACTGGGATGATGAACTGCTGCAGCTTCTGGATATTCCGCGGTGTATGCTGCCGGAGCCGAAGCCGTCCAGCTGTATTTACGGGGAGACGGTGGAGACCATTTTTGGCGGACCGATCCGGATTGCCGGTGCGGCAGGGGACCAGCAGGCGGCTCTGTTCGGGCAGACCTGCTTTCAGGCGGGAGAAGCTAAGAACACCTACGGCACCGGTGCGTTTCTGCTGATCAATACGGGAGAAAAGCCGGTCTTTTCCAAAAACGGCCTGGTGACCACCATCGCCTGGGGACTGGACGGAAAGGTCAACTATGCCCTGGAAGGGTCGGTTTTTGTCTGCGGTGCGGTGATCCAGTGGCTGCGGGATGAGCTGGGCATTCTGGAAAGTGCGTCCCAGTCGGAGGAACTGGCGGCATCCGTGGAGGATACCTGCGGCGTCTATGTGGTGCCTGCTTTTGTCGGAATGGGTGCGCCGTACTGGGATCCGTACGCCCGGGGCGCAGTGCTGGGGCTGACCCGGGGCGCCGGCAGAAATCATCTGGTCCGTGCAGCATTGGAGTCGATGGCCTACCAGACCTGTGATCTGATCCGAGCCATGGAAGAGGACCTCGGCAGGCCGCTGACGGCGCTGAAAGTAGACGGCGGCGCTTCAGCAAACAACTTCCTCCTGCAGTTCCAGTCAGACATCCTGGACTGCAGGGTGATGCGGCCGCAGTGCATCGAGACCACGTCTCTGGGCGCAGCGTATCTGGCCGGCCTTGCCACCGGCTACTGGAAGAATAAAGAGGACGTGATCGAAAACTGGCAGATTGACCGGACCTTCTTGCCGCAGATGGATCCGGCACGGCGTGGTACACTGCTTGACGGCTGGAAAAAAGCCGTGAGCGCTGCCCGGGGCTGGGCGAAGTAGGCGGAAGGCCAGGAAATCAAAAGGCCAGGAAATCAAAAGGAGCAAGAAATTATGAGTGAGATCAAACAAAGAGATTACATGTTTGATACCTTTCGGGGACTTCTGATGTGGTCCATCCCGATTTCGCATTTCACGCGGGTGGCGGGCCACTTTTCGCAGGGGTCGCTCAGCGGAATCATTTACATAACCATTAACGTATTTGTCATGCAGGCGTTTGTGTTCCTGTCAGGCTATTTTTCCAAGAAACCCGACAGGGCGCGGGAGACGGCATTCCACACGTTTCTGTGGCCGTACTTGCTGTGCATCCCGTTTTTCTACTGCGTGCGCCATATCATCTGGGGCAATGCCCATCTTTATCTGGATCTGCCGCCGTTTGCGCTGTGGTATCTGTTCGCGCTGTTCTTCTACCGCTTTTTCCTGAAGAACTACATCCGGATTCCCTATGTGTTCGAAATCAGCATGCTGGTGTACCTGTTTGCAGGACAGGTTCCGTTCTTCAGCGACAAGTGGGCCCTGGGGCGGATGGTAAGCTATTTCCCGTTCTTCCTGCTGGGCTATTACTGTGACAGGGATACCCTGAAGAAAATCCGGTCCCTGAAAAAATCCCATTGCTGGATCCTGGGAATTGTGCTGATGGCGATTTCCTGCATCCTTGCATTTTGCGTGAAGGATCTGAACGTCGGGTTCTATCTGCTGAAGAATCCGGCCTGCGAGCTGGGAATCGACTGGTACTGGGATATTCTGGGCCGTATCATTGTTTTCTGCCTGGCCTGCGGATGGATCGTACTGATGCTGAATATCCTGCCGAGCCACGACAATTTCGTGGCCTATGTGGGCAGAAATACCATGCCGGTCTACATCTTCCATCTGATTGTCCGGTATCTGGTAAAGAAATACAGCATCTTCTTCGGTGTTCTGCCGGAAAACTGGGTGGTCTATTACGTGATGATCTTTGCACTGGCGGGGCTGTGCGTTTTCGCCTTCACGACGAAGCCGGTGATCTGGATCTATGATACTGCCGTAGAAGGTACCTACAGGATTCTCTGGTGGATTCTTCGCAAAATCCAGGCAGCCCTGGGTCTGCTGCACCGCCCGGTTATGGCGGTCTGCAATGGTGTGATCGACTGGATCGACAGGGATGATGAAGACAAACCATGTGAAGAAAGGAGAGCGGAATAAAATGTATATGAATGTGCTTTTTTGTGCTGTAGCGGTTATTTTTGCCTTTATGGGCATGCTGATCCGGATTGGAAAAGCGGATGGCATCATGGGCGGATTTGTAAAAAATTTCAAAAAGAAGCGGGAGACCTATGATCTGACGTGGCTGCGTGCTTTTGTGTCGAAAGTGCTGTACTTCTGTGCAGTCTGTTTTGCCATTATGGCGGCCGGTGAAATGGTGCAGATCAAAATGATTACCTGGGCAGGCATCATACTGTTTGTTGTGGCCGTGTTCTATTCTGCCCGCTATACGGAAATCGAAGATAATTTCAAGAAAGAACTGTAAGAAAGAAGGGTTATCAATGGAAGCAATCGGAGACGTACTTTATGATTATGCCAGTGGCCTGTATGCCAATCTGACCAACCGCTGCCCGTGCCGATGTGAATTCTGCATCCGCAATATGACAGATTCCCTGGGAGATGCAGACAGCCTGTGGCTGAAACGGGAACCGACGGTAGAGGAAGTGAAAGAGATGCTGGGCGAATGGGACCTGTCAAAGTATACGGAGCTTGTTTTCTGCGGTTACGGGGAGCCGATGGAGCGGCTGGAGGATGTGCTGCAGCTGTGCCGGTATGTGAAAGAAACCACTCATCTGAAAACCAGAATCAACACCAATGGGTTATCCGATCTGCTCCACGGGCGCAGGACTGCGCCGGAGCTGTCCGGGTTGGTGGATGCCATTTCCATCAGCCTCAATGCGCCGTCTGCCGAAAAATATGACAGGCTCTGCCATCCGAAGTTCGGACTGGAAGCCTGGCCGGCCATCCTGCGTTTTACAGAAGAGGTGAAACGGTATGTGCCGGATGTGACCATGTCTGTGGTGGGAGGTACGATTCCAGAGGAGGATGTGGAAGTCTGCCGGCAGATCGCACAGACAAAGCTTGGGGTAAAATTCAGAGTCAGATAGGGGGAAACAGCAGAGTTGTATCAGGAAAATTACAGAATCAGAACCTATGATGTGGATCGGAACAAGATCCTGAAACCGTCTGCCGCGCTGCAGATCACACAGGATGCAGGATGCGGGCAGATGCGGACGGAAGGCCTTTCCTACGAGGAAATCTTTGCGACAGGGAAAGCCTTTATGCTCAATCGGCTGGATATGAATATCCTGACCGAGATTCATGAAGATGAAGAGGTAATTGCCTCTTCTTGGCCCTGCGAAAGCCGCCGGGCGACCTATCTGCGGTGTTACGGCATATGGCGGGGAGAAGAGCCGGTGGTGGAAGTATCGACCCAGTGGACTCTGGTCAGCCTGGAAGACAGAAAGATTCTCACCGTGGAGGATGCGGATATGACAGGCTATGAATTCGGACCATATAAGGAGGCGGCCCCGGGGAAATTCAAAATTCCGCCTGTCCAGGCAGAGACTATGACCTGCACATCACAGCACAAAGTCAGCTACAGCGATGCAGACAGCAACGGTCATATGAATAACACCTATTACCTGAACTATTTATGTGATCTGATTCCGGAACTGGAAGCAGGAACCCACAGAGTGTCCACCCTGCGGATTCACTACAGCAAGGAAGCTCCGGTGGGAGAGACCATAGCCATCTACCAGTCCGAAAAGCTGCCGCCGCGGGAGGGGGCAGAGCAGGAAAGCCGCTATCTGTTCCGGACCCTTCGCAAGTCTGATGGGGAAATGAACATTGCAGCCGAAATCGGTCTGGTGCCCGTGAAAGCCGCTATATAGCTTTTGTTTCTTTGATGTATTCGATGAAAGCCATTGCTGCATCCGAGAGGGGAGCATCTTTTTTCCAGAACAGTGAAAAACCTCTGTCGGCATCCATTCCTGCGATTGGTATATGGGACAGATAATCGACCTTTTCATACCACTTGTTTTCTGCAGTAAGGCTTGTTGTCAGTCCAATTGCATGTGGTTTTCGCTTCAGATTCTCTGCCAGAAGAGAATAATTTGATTCTCCGGCTACAATTGGAGTACATCCATATGCCTCAAATGTTTTATCCACATAAGCGCGAAAGCTTGTTCTGTTTTCCTCCAGAATGAGCGGATACCGTTTTAAGTCTTCAAAGGCGATAGAGGATGAATTGCTCAGAGGATGTGTTTTTGTCAGAAGGGCACAGAGCGTGTCCCTTCTGAATTCATGTGCAGACCAGTTGGCATTTCTGATATCGCTGCTTCCGGCAAGAATAATCGAAATAAATGGATCGTAATTGTCGATGGATGAGATATCAGAAAAAAGAAATTCTCGCTGAATAATGTCAAATTCAGGATGCTTCCAGGCAAAACGGTCGATTGTGCCAGAAAACAGCAATGGCGAAATGGTGTATACGATGACTTTGTTTTTCTGTTCATTCAATTCATTTGCCACAGCACGCTTTCCGTTTTCAAGTGCTTTGAGCGCTTCTTCTGCATATTGAAGATATATTTTTCCGTAATTGTTCAGAATCAGAGAACGTCCGACTCGATCAAATAATCTGACATCTAAATCCGCTTCCATGCGTGCGAGCGCATTGCTTAATGTCGACTGCGAAATGTAGAACTCTTCTGCACATTTCGTAAGGTTCTGTTTGTGTGCAAGTGCGCAAAAGTATTGCAATTGTAATGTACTGATCATTTTTTATCTCCTGTCATTTGTTTCGAAGAAAGTGATCTTTGATTCAATATTAGCATATTTCACATAAGCGAACAATACACAAATATGGAGCAATACATTTCATAAATACGAACGAAATATTTCAGCGTAATGTGAACAGCAGTACGCTTTTTTTGTGTTGGTTTTTTTACATCAATTTGATTATGATGAAAGAAGAAGGCAATGCTTAACATTGCTTAACATTGCAGAAATGTGAAAGGAAAATGGAGGTAGCTGAATGAAGAATAAAGTAACTACTGCAGAAGAAGCAGTAAAGGATATTCAGGATGGTGCGGTAATTATGATAGGTGGGTTCATGGCTTGCGGAACACCGGAGAACCTGATTGATGCTCTGGTCGCAAAGAATGTGAAAAATCTTACGGTAATATGCAATGATGCTGGATTGCCGGGCATGGGAACGGGAAAACTTCTTTCCAACGGGCAGATAAAAAAACTCATTGCCACTCATGTGGGATTGAATCCGGAGGTGGCAGAAAGAATGAATACAACGGATCCTGAAAGGAAACTGGAGTG
>JALEHL010000064.1 GCA_022770665.1 Bacillota bacterium | reverse complement strand
AGCAGCAACGACAGCTAAAATTTTCATGATAGTTTACCTCCTACTCACATTTTAGACGTCGAATAAGAGGCACACGAAATGCACCTCTTATCTGCTAAAAATATAAAAATAATAGACCAAGTCAGTCGAGCAGAGCCGGACCACTCTCAGTTAAATATCGTCACGATAACCAGTGACAGCACGATAAACAGTACTGCACCGATTGCAGTGACTTTTGCCAGAATGGCTTCGTAGCCTTTGCTCTTCTTTTTACCAAACAGCTGTTCTGCACCGCCCGCAATGGAGCCGGACAGTCCTGCGCTGTTACCGGACTGCAGCAGTACGCTGGCGATCAGAATGATGCTGGCAATGGCGAGCAAAACCATTAAAAAAGTCTTCATACTCGTCCCTCCTCTATAATAACTTGTTAATTATACTATACCTTTTACCCTAAAATCAAGCTAAAAGTTGATAATTTCGCTAAATTTTGCAGGGTCCAGACTTGCACCACCCACCAGAGCGCCATCAATCTCTTCCATATTCATAATATCGGTGGCATTTTCCGGTTTCACACTGCCGCCATACTGGATAATAATCCGATCTGCGACTGCATCATCGAAAAGTTCTTCCAGCGTGTCTCGAATGCAGCCACACATTTCGTTCGCCTGCTGCGGTGTGGCAGTTTTTCCGGTACCGATCGCCCAGACAGGCTCGTAGGCAATCACGACACGTTCTGCCTGTTCCGCTGTAATACCTTCCAGCGCCGCCCGGACCTGACCGCTGACCACTTCCTTTTCTTTTCCGGCGTCCCGCTGTTCGAGAACTTCACCGACACAGAGAATCGGACGTATCTTTGTTTCCAGAAGCGCCTTCAGTTTCCGGTTGACCGTCTCATCAGTTTCATTGAAGTACTGCCTGCGTTCCGAATGTCCAACAATGCAGTAATCCACTCCGATCTCTTCCAGCATAGGAACAGAAATCTCACCGGTGAATGCGCCCTCTTTCTCAAAATATACATTCTGGGCGCCCACTCCGATCCCGGTACCGGCAAAATCTCTGACCAGCGTCTCAAGCTGAGTAAACGGTGCACAAATTGCTGCACGCACATCTGTTTCGCCATACATGGTTTTCAGTTCTTCCGCGAAATGATGCGCTTCCGCCGTAGTTTTATACATTTTCCAGTTTCCTGCGATAAACGGAATCCTCATTTGCTATTTTTCCTCCAGTACTGCGATTCCTGGCAGGACCTTTCCTTCCAGGAATTCCAGAGATGCACCTCCGCCGGTTGAAATATGCGTCATTTTATCAGCCAGTCCGAACTGTTCCACTGCTGCTGCAGAATCGCCGCCGCCAATAATCGTGACCGCATGGCTTTCCGCCATAGCTTCCGCTACTGCACGAGTTCCTCCGGCGAAATTCTCCATTTCAAATACGCCCATCGGCCCGTTCCATACAATCGTTTCCGCTTCGGAAATTGCTTTCTGATAAAGGGCCACAGTCTTCGGGCCGATATCCAGCCCCATCATATCCGAAGGGATCTGATCTTTATCTACCGTTGCGGTTTTCGCATCATTCGCAAAAGCATCCGCACAGATCACATCCACAGGAAGCAGCAGTCTGACACCGGCATCTTCTGCCTTTTTCACAAGTTCTGCAGCCAGCTGCAGACTGTCGGTATCCAGGATCGAAGTTCCGATTTCCAGACCTTCCGCCTTGAAAAACGTATAGGACATGCCTCCGCCGATAATCAGAGTATCCACTTTTTTCAGCAGGTTTTCAATTACAGGGATTTTATCGCCCACTTTGGCACCACCCATGATGGCAAGAAACGGACGTTTCGGATTTTCCACAGCGTTTCCCAGGAATTCCACTTCTTTTTCAATCAGGAAACCGGAAACGGCTGGAAGGAAGTCCGCAATCCCGGCCGTGGAAGAGTGTGCGCGGTGTGCAGTTCCAAAAGCATCGTTGACAAAAATGTCTGCCAGTGATGCAAGTTCTCTGGCAAATCCCTCGCCATTTCTCGTTTCCTCTTTCCGGAAACGAACGTTTTCCAGCAGCATGACCTGCCCTTCCTGCAGGCCTTCGGCTGCCGCTCTGACCTGGTCATCCACCACGACAGGAGAACTCACGAAGAGAACTTCCTGACCGAGAAGAGAAGAAAGACGTTCTGCCACCGGCTTCAGTGAATACTGCATATCCGCTTCTCCCTTCGGTCGCCCCATATGCGACATCAGGATCACTTTTGCTTTGTGCTCCACCAGGTATTTTATGGTAGGAAGTGCAGATACAATACGAATATCATCGGTGATCGCACCATCTTTCATTGGTACATTAAAGTCGCATCTGACAATGACGCGCTTCCCCTGTACCTCAATGTCTTTTACTGTTTTTTTCATTTGATTCAGTCCTTCCTTTTCGATGCAGTCCTGACAGGCCGCACAACATCCGGCCTGTCAGATATTTACCAGCAAGTAGTATAGACATTTTTCCAGCCGGTTAAACATCTGCGGTCTGCAGACGCAGTACTATCTGTGATCTACATCGTACATATGCTTGATCAGTTCAAGGGTCTTGCTGGAATAGCCGAATTCATTGTCATAAAATGCAATCAGTTTGAAGAAGTGCTCATTCAGCTCAATTCCTTCTCTTGCATCGAAGATGGAAGTGCATGGATCTCCGACAAAATCGCCAGATACCACTTCATCGTCCACATATTCAATGACACCCTTCATGTACGTTTCTGACGCTTCTTTCACTTTCGCGCAGATTTCCTCATAGGTCGCAGGCTTCTTCAGAACCACGTTCAGATCGATGACAGAAACATCTGCTGTCGGCACACGGTAGGAAATTCCTGTCATCTTTCCCTTCAGAGAAGGAATGACAAGACCTACAGCTTTTGCAGCGCCTGTGGTAGAAGGAATAATGTTTCCAAAAACACATCTGCCGGTTCTCCAGTCTTTCATGGAACGAGCATCAACGACCTTCTGTTTGGCCGTGGCGGCATGGATGGTTGACATCAGTCCCTGATCAATTCCCCAGTTATCTTCAATCACCTTCGCGAGCGGAGCGAGACAGTTTGTCGTGCAGGACGCATTGGAAACAATATCCA
This sequence comes from Bacillota bacterium, assembly GCA_022770665.1. Classification (GTDB taxonomy): domain Bacteria; phylum Bacillota; class Clostridia; order Peptostreptococcales; family Anaerovoracaceae; genus RGIG7179. Next base: position 6,200 of record JALEHL010000064.1, on the reverse strand, counting down.
TATCTTTCGTATATTCCCCGTGATTGACGCCAAATACAAAGGTCGGCGTGACTTTATCCTTTGCCGGTGCAGAAATGATTACTTTTTTTGCCCCAGCCTTCAGATGATCGGTTGCTTTTTCTGTCGTAACATATGCCCCCGTTGCTTCGACGATATACTCTGCACCGCACTCTTTCCACGGAATGTTGATCGCTTCTGACTCACTGTAAACCGGTACCTGCTTTCCATCAATCACAAGACCTTTGTCATACAATTCCAGATTTCTCGGAAATCTTCCAAAGGTTGTATCATATTTCAGCATATACAGCAGATATTCCAGATCTGCATTTCTGACATTGATGCCGGCAATCTCTATTTCCGGCATATCCATTGCAGCACGAATAACAACTCTGCCAATTCTGCCAAAGCCGCTGATTCCCACTTTAATCGCCATTTTTTCTCCTCCTGAATTCTCCACGAATGGGCAATTATTAATAATAGTAATAAAAAATAGATATATGTATTTAAATTCCTAATATCTTCTTCTTTTCGAAGAAGATGGGATATTTAAACCTTCTCTGTATTTCGCAACGGTACGGCGGGAGATCTCAATTCCTCTGTCACTGAGAAGCTTCACCATATCCTGATCACTGTACGGATTCTTCGGATCCTCACCGTTAATAATCTCTTTGATCATGGATTTGATGCTGTTCGAAGAAACACCCTCTCCATCACTGCCAGTCACGCCGCTGGAAAAGAAGTATTTGATTTCAAATACGCCCCGAGGTGTCTGCATATACTTTCCATTAATGGCACGGCTGACCGTGGATTCATGGATTCCCAGATCCTCTGCCACCTGTTTCAGCGTCAGCGTCTTCAGATACTTCGGTCCGTAATCAAAAAAATCTTTCTGATGACGGATCACCGCATCTACCACATTAAATATTGTATGCTTTCTCTGCTCGATACTCTTGATCAGCCAGATCGCAGCATTATATTTCTCATTCAGATACTTGTTCAGTTCTGCATCGTCCACAGCGGTACTGGCCAGATTGCTGTAGTACGGGCTGACCATGAGCCGCGGAGCACTGTATTCATTCGTGATAACCTGATATTCTCCATCAATCTTTTCTACAGTAACATCCGGTGTAATATATTTCACATTGCTCCCGCTGGAAAAACTTCTCCCCGGTTTCGGCTCCAGTGAACGAATCAGATCGCAGACCATCTGTACCTGCGCAATCGGAAGTCCAAGTGTTCTGGCAACCTTGTTCAGCTTGTTTTCTCCGAGATCTTCCAGATGATGCAGTATAATATACTCCACCGTGTCTTCCAGAAGTCCTCTTGCAGCCAGCTGTATAATCAGGCATTCCTTCAGGTCTCGTGCACCGACACCTGCCGGCTCAAAGGTCTGAATGACATCCAGAATTTCTTCAACCTTATCAACATCCACCTGAAAAACTTTCGCCACTTCTTCGGTTGTGACCGTCAGATAGCCGTTGTCATCAATCGCCTCCACCAGATACCGGCCGATTTTCAGGTCCTGTCCCTTCAAGCTGGAAAACGTCAGCTGCAGAAGGAGCGAGTCTTCCAGCGTTTCATCCTTGCTCACAAACTGTTCATAAGAATATTCATCATCCTTGTCTTTTGAATACTCCCACTGCTTGTAGCTGATATCATCGTATTCCGCTTCCTTTACCTTTTCACGAAGATCAATGTCCGCCTGTTCACAGGCCTTCACATCCATTTCCTCCGATTTTGATACCTCGTCCTGATTTTTGTCATCATACGTTTTATCAAATTCCAGTACCGGATTCTGCATCAGCTCGTCCTGCACAAATTCGTCCAGCTCCTGCGTATTAAACTGAAGAATCTGAATCGCCTGGATCAGCTCCGGCGTCATTGTTAGCTTTTGTGTCTGTTCTATAGTTAAATCATAACCAAGCTTCATCCTACACCTCATACTGCCCTGTCAGGCAAACCTACTTCAAAACACTTTTTGCCTCATGCAATTATTATACCAAAAAAAACTTCCTATTTCAAGCCCGGGAAATTTAATTGGCGCAAAGCTTCGAATAAAATAATGTTTGCGGAATTCGCCAGGTTGAAAGATCGAAGTCTGGTATCTGCACTCATTGGAATGCGGATTGACATGTTCTGATGCGCCTCAATAAAATCACGTGGAAGTCCCGCTGTTTCCCGCCCGAAAAGGAACATATCTTCATCCTGATACGCCGGATCGGTGTAAATCCGTGTTCCCTTCGTTGTTGCCAGAAACATTCTGTGATCCTGATATTCCCGAAGAAACGAATCGAGGCAGTCATGAACTTCCAGTTTTACATATGGCCAGTAATCCAGTCCCGCACGTTTCAGGCTTTTATCATCGATATTGAAGCCAAGCGGCCGAACCAGATGCAGACAGGTATCCGTCGCGGCACAGGTTCTGGCAATGTTCCCTGTATTCGGCGGTATTTCAGGCTCTACGAAAACAATATGTAATGCCATTTTTCTCTCCTTTTCTGCTTTAGTATACATCTTCTTCTCTTTTCCTACAATATCTTAAACAAAAATTGAAAATAAATAAAGACAAAAATACAATTTTGGTATATAATTCTTTCGATTGGAAAATACTCATGGAGGTTTATTATATGAAAGAACTTAAAATCGGCATACTGGGTCTGGGAACCGTCGGCGGCGGCACCTATACCATTCTCACAGAAAACAGAGATCTGATTGAAAAACGGACGGGCTGTGCTGTACGTGTTGTCAGGATTCTGGACCGTTTCAAACGGCAGGGTGTTCCAGAAGAGCTCTACACGGAAGATCCGGACGATGTCCTTGCATGCAGCGATATTGACCTGGTTGTGGAAACCCTTGGCGGCATCGAGCCAGCCACATCATTCATGCTGCAGGCAATGGCGCACGGCAAGCATGTTGTCACTGCCAATAAGGCAGCTGTCGCGGCAAGCTATCAGAAGCTGACAGAAGCTGCCGCGAAAAACGGCGTGAAGTTTCTGTATGAAGCCAGTGTCGGCGGCGGAATTCCTGTTCTGACATCAATTCAGAATGAACTGCAGGGCAACCGCTTTCTGGAAGTGATGGGAATCCTCAATGGAACCACCAACTACATCCTGACAAAAATGACGGAAGAAGGCGCAGATTATGCCGACGTTCTGAAAGATGCGCAGGCAAAAGGCTTTGCTGAGGCGGATCCGACAGCGGATGTGGAGGGAATCGATGTGGCAAACAAACTGTCCATTCTAATTGCCCTGGCCTTCGACCAGTACATCGCGCCGACAGATATCCCCACTACGGGAATCTCTGCAATTACCAGCGCAGATATCGCTGCAGCAGCTGCAGAAGGCTGCAAGCTGAAGCTGATCGCACATGCCAGTCTGAAAGAAGACGGCAGTGTGGATGCCAGCGTGGCACCGGAAATAATTCCGGTATCCCATCCTCTGGCAGGTGTAAGCAATGAATTCAATGCCGTGTATATTACAGGCGACATGGTTGGCGAGCTGATGTTCTATGGCAAGGGCGCCGGTGCTCTGCCTACAGGAAGTGCCATCGTAGGAGACATTATCCGCGTCGCAAAAGAAATATAACTGTTTTGCAGATTAATGGAGGGAAAAATGAGTTTATACAAGCAGTGGTTACAGTTAATGGAGAACCAGACCCAGGAAACCTTTGATGCATTCTGGGAAGAATACAGCAGCACCGAAACCAGAGTTTACAAACATATCCTTGCTCACAAGGACGAGCACCTGGCTGGAAAATTCAGCGAACTTACCGCACAGTTTGAAGCAGATCCTGTAATCTTCATGGGATTTCTGGACGGCATCAATTCCAGCCTGAATCAGGAGAACGACCTGGAATCCATCACAGAGGACACCGAACTTGACCTGGATGTGGATTTTGAGAAGCTTCTGTTTAACATGCTGAAAGCAGATGCCGACTACCTTTACACGCTGGAAGAATGGGAAGATGTTCTTTCCAAAGAAAAAATGGAAGAGATTGTGAAAGAATACAAGCGTTCCCGCACGGTCCGTAAAGAAAAGGAACCAGGCAGGAATGACCCGTGCCCTTGCGGATCTGGAAAAAAATACAAAAAGTGCTGCGGCGCGCGGAAATAAGCCATGCCGACAAATCAAAACCCCGGGACGAAGAATCTCATGAAGAATCTCATTCCGGGGTTTCTCTGTCTGCTATGTAATTCACTCTTCTTGCAGCAGATGCTATCTCTGGCGATCCGGATTTCGGTCCAGTATCGTCTTCCGCTCCGCTTCTCTGCTGTATTTTTCAATCGCTGCCCGATTTTTTTCTCCGTGAGTCAGACAGCCTGCCCCTCCGATGCATCCTCCTTCGCAGGCCATTCCCTCAATGAAGTTTTCTTTCAGAAGGCCCTTATTTGCCCTTGCCAGTGCATTTCTGCAGCTTTCGATCCCATCGCATACTGCAGCGTTCAGTTCAAAGGCTGCAGCATCGGAATCCGGACCTTCCTTCTCTGCCAGTTCCTTCATGGCCTGTCTGACCGCCTCCGAAACACCGCCACTGCACGCAAAACCGCGTCCAAATCCGGATGCCTCATCCAGAACAGATTCCTCCAGATTCTCAATGTCAATATCCATGCTGTCAATCAGCGCCTGGAGCTCTTCAAATGTAAGCACGCAGTCGATGTACGGACTGACCTCCGGCAGTTTCCATTCTGCTTTTTTCGCCGTACATGGTCCGATAAAGATGACCTTCGCCGCCGGATCTCTGTCTTTAATGGCTTTGCCAAGCATGGCCATCGGAGAAGGCGTGTGCGACACCTTTTCAGCCATCGCCGGGAACTTATTCCCCGCATATTTCACAAAAGCAGGGCAGCAGCTGGACGTTAAAAAGCCCTTTTCAAGCAGTTCCCTCGCTTCTGCCTCTGCCGTCATATCTGCTCCCAGTGCGGTCTCCATCACATGATCAAAACCGATTTTTTTCATGGCCGTAATGACCTGCCCGAAGCTCGCATAAGTAAACTGACTGGCAACAGCAGGCGCCATGATCGCATACACCTCAAAATCCTGCTTCCGGCTCTCCTGAATCAAATTGATCGCATTCACAATATAAGATTTATCCACTACTGCGCCAAACGGGCAGGTGTAAACGCAGGCACCGCAGTCTATGCACTTTTCCGGATCAATCTCCGCAGCTCCCGTCTGACCCATATGAATCGCATGGACTTTGCAGCTCTGTTCGCATGGCCGGACAAAATTGTTGATCGCGCGGTACGGGCAGACTTTCGCGCATTTCCCGCATTCGACACATTTGTTCTTATCAATCCTGGCTTTGTTATGTTCATCGAACTGAATCGCACCCAGACGGCAGGCATCCTTGCAGCGGTGCGCCAGACAGCCTCTGCAGAGGTCTGTCACCACATATCCGGCCTCCGGACATTCATCGCAGGCAATGTCGATCACTTCCACAACATTCGGATCCTCCGAATTTCCGCCGAGAGCGATTTTGATCCGTTCCGCCACGATAGCCCGCTCTTTATAGATGCAGCATCGGGTGATGTCCTCTTTCGTCACGACAACTTTCGCGATATCATTGAATGCTGCAAAGGAGTCATTTCCCTTCCAGGTCTGCTTCGACACCTGGCACAGCACTTTATATTTTATTTCCTGTACTTTCGTATCAAATATTCTCACTTGCTTTTCTCCCCCGTAATGCCCCGCAAAATAGATTTCTCCGGCTTTTTCTGCAGCTGTCCGTTTCTGTATTTTACCATACTTTCAGGAGAATGTCCAGACTGACACCTGCCCCCTGTTCTGCCGGACTGTTTCACAGTCGGTGCTGCCCGCACGGAATCAATTTTTCTTTTTTATGAAAAAAAGCGGCCCTAAGACCGCCTTTTCTGTTGGAGCTGGTGGCGGGAATCGACCGGCTGTGCTTCGCACATCCTGACTCCTCGCAGTCCCTTTCGGACTGCTCAGACCAGCACCTGCTCATCAGTCCACCGGACTGCTTCGCCGACGGTGCTGCCCTCACGGGTTCGATCCCGCTTCTCTCTGTTCAAAAAGGCGGCCCTAAGACCGCCTTTTCTGTTGGAGCTGGTGGCGGGAATCGAACCCGCAACCCCATCATTACGAATGATGTGCTCTACCATTGAGCCACACCAGCATATTCAGTTCTGACAAGCAACGGATTTATTATACTACACTGCCAGACAAAATTCCAGTACTTTT
>JALEHL010000058.1 GCA_022770665.1 Bacillota bacterium | reverse complement strand
CTCTATTTCCAGAAATTGGGTTGGACTGCCCTGCAGAATTCTCTCATCGTCATAGGAAAGGTTCTCTCCCATGTACATCGTCACATCGTCCAGTTGATATTCCACCAGCTTTTCTGCCAGATTCCGGATATCATCCTTCTTTCCAAGGATGGAAAAGACTTTTCTGTTGTCCCGGATCAGAGGAATCAGGGCATTTCTTCTTCCATGATTGGAAACGATGACACAGTCATCCCACGACTTCTGGATTTTCGCGGCAAAATATGAGAGCGAAGAGATTCCCGGGAAGACTTCCAGCTTCCGGTTTTCGCCGCAAAGCGCTTCTACCAGCTTTTTCGCACCGGAATAAAACCCGGTATCTCCGGAAAGAAGCACGGAAATTTTCGTGTATCCCTTGTTTTCATCAATGAATGCAGCGATTATCTCACTGCTGTATTCATCCAGCAGTTTTTTGTTTCCATATCCCGCGGCCAGCTGGAGCATTCTGCCGGAACCGACCACCAGCTCCGCCTGCTCCAGCGCTTCCAGTGCCTCCTTCGTCATCCCGTTCAGGTTTCCCATGCCGATCCCGATCAGAGAAATCTGTCTTTCCGGATCAAAACCGAACTTTTCTGCAATAGCGTTCTTCGCCGAAACCAGAGTCTCCCCGCTTTCGATATCAGGGCGGCCGATGATCACCGGTGTGATGCCGCATTCTCTGCAGGCCGCGATTTTGTCTGCATATCCTCCGGTATTTCCCGATTCTTTCGTCACCATGTAGCGAATATTATATTGCCGGATCAGTGCTTTGTTCATTTCTCTGGAAAAAGGGCCCTGCATTGCAATCAGATTTTTTCCTTCGAATCCAAGCTCTGCTGCTTTCACCACGGAGTCTGCAGTGGAAAGCACTCTGGCATAGACTCTGCTTCGGTAGTCCGGAATTTCAACATACTTGTCCAATTCTTTGCTCCCGGTTGCTGCCAGGATCTTTCCTTCCGGATGTGCTTTGAGCCACGCAATGGCATCCTCCAGGGTCTCCGCAAACACTGCATCTGCGCCTGCACAGCCATCGGAATCTCTTACCACCCGCATATATTCCACGCCAGTTCTCTCTGCCGCATGCACAATGTTTTCCGTGACTTCCCTGGCATAAGGATGGGTTGCATCTACAATCATCTGCGGCGTTTCACTACAGATCAGCTGCTCCATTTCGGTCTCATCCAGCCGCTTCTCAAGTACTTTAATATGCCTGCCCGCATCGACCAGGCTTCCGCCGTACCCGGTTGCAACGCACACAACGGCATCGATCTGATTTTCGTTGAGAAACCGGGCCAGCAGTCTGCCTTCTGTCGTTCCTCCAAACAGGATCACTTTACACATTTCTGTACCCTCTTGGTGTTACCATTTTCCCGTCAATCACTTTCGTCTGGGAATTACCGATGAAAACGGTAGTGAACATATCGACTTCCGTTTCTCTTAATTCCCGCAGCGGCAGCACCCTCGCCGTCTCGCCGTCTCTTCCGATATTGTTTACAATGCCGCACACCGTATCTTCTGAATGATACTGCAGCAGGATATCACATGCCTTTCTAAGGTAATCGTGTCTTTTGGCACTGGACGGATTGTAAATGCAGCATACGAAGTCGCCCTTTCCTGCAGCACGCAGTCTGTTCTCGATGGTTTCCCACGGTGTGAGAAGGTCACTCAGACTGATGAGACAGAAGTCGTGAATCAGCGGTGCACCCAGTACTGCTGCGCCGCTCACGGCAGCGGTGACGCCGGGGATCACTTCGACCACGGTCTCCGGATAGTCCTTTCCCACTTCATGGATGAGTCCTGCCATACCGTATACACCGGCATCACCGGAGCAGATCATGGCAACCGTTTTTCCCTTGTTTGCTTCCTCAAATGCCATGACGCACCGCTCCACTTCCTTTCGCATCGGCGTGCTCAGGAATTCTTTCTCCGGGAAATGATCCTTTACCAGGTCAATGTAGACCGTATATCCGATGATCACATCGCATTTCTTCAGCACTTCTGCTGCTTCGATTGTCATTTTTTCATAAGCGCCCGGGCCTATTCCAACTACATAAATCTTATTCAAAGCAAATTGTTCCTTTCTTTATTGCAATTGCTGCTGTTACACCCTCGAGAGGAAGTTTTCTTTCAATCAGTACCGCATCGGTTTCGTCTCCATCCCGCATGGCGGAAAGGAGTGCACTTCTCTCGCATACATTTCCAACTCCCGTGATACGCCTTACGAACTCAGATTCCGTGAATTTCCCAGGTACACTGCGCAGCGCTTCATCCGTAAAGAATTCCGTATCGCAATGGAGCCCTTCGGCATAGGCCAGCAGTCCGGCTTCCTTTTGCTTCAGATCCACAGAACTGATTTTCTTCACTGCAAGCTCCGTGATTCCGGCCTTTTCCATACAGGCTTTCGCGGCTTTCTCCACTTCTTCCCTGGTTTTTCCTTCCCGGAGGCCGATTCCGAGATAAACGGTTTTTGGAATCAGCCACAGTGCGTTTTCCAATACCGTGCCGTCTTTTTCATAGGGGGATATTACAATAGCGAAGTTGTTCGAATCGTCTTTTTGCAATCTGAGCTGGTCCAGATGTCTGACCTCGGCTTCCTCCGGAATTCGTCCCGCGATTTCACTGTCACAGTACACGGTCACCGTTTCGCCTTTTACCAGTGCAGCTGCCGCTTCTTTGGCCTTGATATAATCGGTAATCACCATCCCGTTTCTTTTCGCGAAGATATCCGGTGCAAACTTTCCATGAATGTCCGTCGACGTGGTAATCACTGCAGTGGCTCCCTTCACATCGGCAATCTGCGATGCAAGCGCATTGGCTCCCCCCAAGTGTCCGGAGAGAATCGGAATGACGAAATGGAACATATCGTCCACAACCAGCACCGCAGGATCGGTCTTTTTGCTCCGGACGAAAGGGGCGATGGCGCGTACTGCAATTCCTGCAGAGCTCACAAAAATGATGGCGTCCTCTTCAAAATGCTTTTCTGTCCATTCCTGCAGAGAATCCTGAATGGAGTCCGCAAAGGATTTTCCCTTTCGGAAGATTTCTGTTTCATGTTCTGTTTTCAGGATATCTCTGAGCGAAAGGGCTGTTTCATAGCCTGGGAGGCTCAGACAGAGAATCGAAATTTTCATCCCGTTTCCTTACTTCGTTGCTTCACGGAATTCCGTCGTAAATCCGGGATCGTAAAGCTTCGATCTGTCATAATTTGTGCATCCGACCACGTTGCCGATGATCATAAGCGCCGTCTTCGTAATGTTGTTTTTTCTGGCTGTTTCCGGAAGGGTTCCTACCGTGCAGACAAATGCCTTTTCGTCATCCCAGGTTGCCTTATATACGATTGCAGCAGGCGTATCGGCTGTATACCCGCCTGCAATAAGTCTCCGGCTCAGTTCTTCCAGAAGGCCGGTGGAAAGGAAAATCACCATGGTGGCATTATGAGCCGCAAAGGATTCGATGCTTTCCTTTTCCGGCACCGGCGTTCTGCCTGCCATTCTGGTAATGATGACGCTCTGTGAAATATCAGGAAGCGTATATTCAAGGTTCAGTGCGGACGCTGCTCCGCAGAAGGAACTTACGCCCGGCGTATAGTCGTAAGGGATTTCTTCCCGATCGAGAACATCCATCTGTTCACGGATGGCACCATAAAGGCACGGGTCACCGGTGTGAAGTCTTACAATCTGCTTGTCTTCCTTCGTTCCCCGGAACATGACCTCGAGAACTTCTTCCAGGGTCATCTTTGCGGAATTGTAGATTTCACAGCTTTCCTTTGCATAGTTCAGAAGATCCGGATTCACAAGGGAACCGGCGTAGATAATGATATCCGCTTCTTCCAGCTGCTGTTTTCCTCTTAATGTAATCAGATCTGCAGCACCGCTTCCGGCGCCGACAAAGTGAATTGTTTTCATTCTGCCTCCTCCTGGGGTTCTTTTACAATAATCAGTGAATAATAGGATGCCGTATCCGGGATCTCCTTTGCATCAAGATATACTTTTTCATTCTCCATGCCGCAGTTTTCCACCATCATAGCCTTCTGCCCGCTTGCAAGGACCGCTTCTCTTACCTTTCCGATTTCCTTTCCCGACTTCATGAGCACCTTGGTGCCGGGAAGGGAAAGGAGCGCATCCATTTCATCCACCTGGAATGTGGCCGGAATGACATGAAGAGGTTCCGCTCTTTCCACAAGATCCGTGTTCAGCCGTGCTGCCGCCGCCGTAAAGGAGGTGATGCCGTTCACAATCGCCGCATCGTATCCGTCTTTTACCACTCTCTGATGCACATACATGTATGTGGAATACACGGTCACATCGCCCAGGGTGAGAAAACTGACGTTCTTGCCTGCATCAAGCCAGATTTCAATCTGGCGAGCCGCCTTTTCATGCATTTGATCCAGTGTCTTTTTCTCTTTGCTCATCGGCATTTCCAGTGCGATCAGATTTAAATCATCCAGATTCTCACACGCACCCTTTGCAATCCTGTATGCAATGGAGTTTTCCACCGTTTTACCAGGCACAACGACAATGTCGCTGGATTCGATGGTTTTTTTTGCTTTTATCGTCATCAGCTCCGGGTCTCCGGGGCCTACTCCGACTCCGTAAAGTCTACCCTTCATGTAACTCTCCTTTTATTTTTTCCACCATTTTCCGGAAGCCGTCGGTCTCCCCCAGATAACCTCTGTCATTGGAGAAAACAAGCGCCTCTGTTTCAATCGCGCCATAGCATCTGTGATTCAGATAGAACGCAATCTTCTCCATAAGCACATCCATAGTCTGTTTCATGATGTTTTCTTCCGCAAGGATGTCCAGTGCCGCGTCGGTGGTCGGGGTTTCCAGGATCCGCAGTGCCCCTTCTCTTGAAATCCCCGCTCTGAGTGCTGCTGCAGCAAGGATTTCTGCCCTTGCATCTGCATTTCTGGAGTGGGTATTCATGATTCCGCCAGCCACCTTGGCAAACTTGCCGATATGGGCAATAAAGAGCAAGCCCTTCACGCCCAGATTCACAGCAATGTCAATGACCTCACCGATATAGTTGCTGCATTTCACGGAATCCTTCACCGGCACATCTTCCAGCTCAGCCAGATAATTCTTTCCGTAATTTCCCAGCGTCACCACCAGATACTTTCTCCCAGATGCTGCCTGCTGCTTCATTTCCAGTTCCAGACTCCGGATCAGGGCGGTTTCACTCATCGGTTCCACGATGCCCGAGGTGCCCAGAATGGAGATGCCGCCTTGGATTCCAAGAATCGGATTAAAGGTTTTTTCTGCCGTTTTTTCACCGCCCGGTACGGAGATGACCGCTTTCAGGCCGCCCTGGTAGGCTGCATTTTCTGCCGCTTCTTTCAGGGCTTCCCCGATCATCCTTCTCGGTGTGGAATTAATGGCCGCTGCACCTACGGGCTGTTCCAGTCCGCCCCGCGTAACCCTTCCAACGCCTTCACCTCCATCGATGATGAACCCTTCCGCAATTCTCTCAACTTTTGCGTAAATCTTCAGGCCATGGGTTACATCCGGATCGTCTCCCCCATCCTTGACGATGGCACACGACACAGAGTCTCCGGTCCTTATCGTATCCACGATCTCCAGATTCAGTTCGATCCCCCTCGGCGTCTTTAACTCCACGCAGTCCATCGGTTCGTCGAGAAGAAGCATCATGGCTGCCGCCTTGGAAGCCGCTGCCGCGCAGGTCCCCGTCGTGTATCCGAACCGGAGCTTTTTATTGTTTTTTATGATGTAATGGGATTCAATCCCCGTGAGATGTTTCATAGATTTCCAGCTTTCCTGCTTTTTCTGCTTCGTCAATCAGCACCTGTACCCGCCGATTCATTTCGCCGATTTCGGTCCCTGCATAAATGACAGTATCACACTGTTCCATACCGGCAAGTGCTTTCTGAAGTGTCTCCTCCGAAATGCTGTGAAACGGTTTTTCGGTGATTACGCCGGCTGCAAGGATTTTGGCCAGATGGTAATCCACATCGCCCGGATAAAGGATTCCGGCGAGAAACGGCCTGTCCTGCTTCTGCAGCATACGGTAGACCGGAATGCCCGTTCCCCCGGAGGAAATGACGAATACTTCCGGCTCCCCAACCGGTCCCGGAAGCTCCATGCTTCCGAACATCGGGTCGAAATGCCCGTTGTTGATGTTATATAAATCCCGGATATGCTTCTCCCGGAAGATCTCTTCCGGGGTGCCATAGTCGAAAATTGTTTCCCCACTGACACAGATGATCTTGTCTGAAATTTTTTCCGCCAGATCAATCTCATGGAGGGACATGATCACCGTGATGCCGTTTTCCTTGGCCATTCTCCGGAGTATGGTCAGCAGCTCCAGCTTGTACTTCACATCCAGGAAGGATGTGGGTTCGTCGAGAATGATTACGTCCGGCTCCTGACAGATGGCCCGTGCGAGAAGCACCCGCTGCCTCTGTCCGTCACTGATGGCCTTGAAATCACGGTGTCCAAGGTCTGCGGCATGTACCACCCGCAGTGCGGCTTCGACCTTTTCCTCATCTTCCCGCGTCAGAATTCCCAACCGGCCGGTATACGGATATCTGCCGGTGGCCACGATGTCATGGCAGGTCATCATTTCCGCCTTGATCCGGTCCGTAAGGACAACGGCCATCTTGCCGGCCAGCGTCTTATAGGACATGTTCCGGATATCCATTGCATCGACGATGACATTGCCGCCGATAATTTCAAGCTGTCTCGTGATGCTTTTCAGGATCGTGGATTTTCCTGCGCCGTTGGGCCCGATAAGCGTGACGATTTCACCCTTCTGAATGTCTATGCAAATGTCATGTATGAGTGCCTTTCCCTTATATCCCACGGAAAGGTCTTTCATTTCAAAATATTTCTCGTCCATTACAGTCTGCTGTTCTTTCTAATCATCATATAAATTACGATCGGTGCGCCAAATATGGATGTGACGGTGCTGATGCTCAGTTCTACCGGAGCAAATGCAGTTCTTGCAATCAGATCACAGACCATGCAGAAGACCGCACCCGTCACGAATGAGCCCGGAATGACGATCAGGGGTTTCGCAGTTCCCAGGCATGCTCTGGTTATAAACGGAACCGCGATTCCGACGAAAGAAATCGGTCCGGCAAATGCGGTGACGCATGCGGAAAGCACGCTGGACAGAAGGATGAGCAGCGCCCGGAATACCTTAATATTGACACCCATGCTCTGTGCATAGTTTTCACCAAGCTGGAATGCGCCGATCGGTTTCGACATGCAGAATGTAATAATGACCGTCGTTACAATTACGGTTGCCGCCACCTGCACATTGCTCCAGCTCATGCCCGAGAAGCTTCCCAGCGACCAGTTGTGAAGATTGACGATGTCAGAATCGCTGGCAAATGTCACCACAAAATCCGTTACGGCAGAACAGATATTTCCAATCATGACGCCTGCAACCAGCAGGGCTGCCATATTCCTGATTTTCTTCGAAACGAGAAGAATGAAACCGGTTGCAATCAGCGAGCCGATAAAGGCCGCGATGATCAGCGAATAGGATGACAGAGTCATGGATTTTGTCAGGAAAAAAATCATGACTAGAGCCACCACCATCTTTGCTCCAGATGAAATGCCCAGCACGAACGGACCGGCAATAGGATTCTCGAAGAACGTCTGCAGCATAAAGCCGGAGAGGGACAGGGCGCCGCCCAGAAGTGCCGCCATAATCACACGCGGCAGGCGGATTTTCCAGATAATATCCATGGCTGCTTCATTTCCGTTCCGCCTGAAAATCGCATCTGCAATTTCCGAAACAGACAAGTTCACACTGCCTGTATTAATATTCAGTACCGTGATCACCGCAAAGGCGACCAGCAGCAGACCGAACACCATGATGTACCTGCATCGCCTTCTGAATATTTCGTTATGAAAACTGTTGCCGTTCATTTTTCGCATCTTTTACTCCAACTTACTTAAAAATTCGAGATTTCCATCATCCTCACCGGTAAATACCTTGTGGAAGTCCATAATCATGTTGCTGATCACGTCCGTTCTCTGATACATGTTGCTTCCCGTGGAATAGCAGTTTCCCTCTTTGACTGCTTTGAATTCAGAGAAAATCGGATCTTTTGCAATCAGGTCATCGATGCTCTTTACGGTAGCGTCGATACTTGCATTGTATATGATGTAGTCGGCGTCCCGCGCCTTTTCATAGAAGCTTTCCATGGTCATGGATACAGAGGTCTTTCCATCTTCGTCCATGATTCCTTCAAAGGCGTATCTTCCGCCCGCCATGCTGATCATGGCAGGCACATAATCCGTAGAGCTTCGCACTACGGCTTTTCCATCCGTCGTGATGTAGAAAAAAGCTGCAACCTTTCCCGTATTTTCAAAGTCCGACAAATCCCGGATGACCTCCTTACGGCCTTCAAAGTATTCTGTCGCCTGATCCAGCTTGCCTGTAAGTACGCCGTATACCTTGATCCATTCCGTTCTTCCCATCGGATTGGGTTCGAAACTTGAGCGGTCAACGAAAACTGTAATTCCAAGCTCTTCAAGCATTTCCTTCACTTCCGGCGTGTGGTAGATCATGGTCGATTCTATCGCAAGGTCGCAGCCGTTCCCAAGAATCATCTCATAGTCAGGCTCGCTGTATTTCCCTGCATATTTCAGCCTGCCCTCCCGCATTGCCTTCACCGCATTGTCGATGGTCCAGGCGGACTCCCGGATGGACGTCATGGTAATGTGATCCATCGCATCGATGGAATCAAAGAGCGCCATAACAGCAGTGGCTGCCAGATACACATTGGTAAGGGGCTGCTGGATGACTTTGATATCCGGGGAAAGCCCCTCCGGTACATCCCTGCCTTCCGGCACGATAAGATACTTCGCATCATCGTAAACGTCAAGAAAATAGTAGCCGTCTTCATATGCATCAATGGCAAAGCCCTCTGCGTAGTCGAGGGGCACGGATTCTGTAAAGGTAAGCCCTGCAATTCTGTTTTCGGCGCGGTCCTGTGTATTCTGGTTTCCGCCGGATTTTTCTGCAGATCCTGCAGTACTGCCGCAGCCGGTAACAAGCATGGCCGTTACAAGGCACATTACAACGATAACAGCGGACACTTTATTTTTCTTCATCTGCTCTCCCCTTTTTTCCGTTTCTTTTTCTGAATGCCGCATACCCCGCAGTCAGACCTCCGGCAGCAAGTGCCGCAAGGAAGATGAACCATTTCATACTTCCCTCATGGTCCGCTTCCGGTGCTGCTGCATTCTGATCCGCGTTTTCTTCCTCAGAAAGAACCTGGGCTGCTTCATAAGCATTCCAGTCGGTTCCCTGAAACATCTTGCGGATTGTTTCATCGGATGGAATATCCATACCGAGAAGGGCGGCATAAACCTTGACCCATTCTTCCTTTCCTTCTTCCGTTTCTTCATCCAGCGCTCTGTCTATTATAACAGGAATGCCCAGTGTTGAAAAGCGTGTTTCCAGCAGCTCAAGCTGTTCCTGTGCATTGTCTCCCGAAACAGCGTGCGCCGGAAGAATGGAAAGGCCAGCGCCGTTTGAAACCACGGACCTAAAATCCGGCGAAGAAAAGTCTTCTTCCGAAAGTACGGTCAGATCCTTTGCGCCAAGTTTTTCCAGGAAGAGCTCTGTTGTTTCCGCGCCGGTCCAGATTGTCTGATCGGAAATGGCCTGATCAGGTACGGAAACGAGAATCGTCTCCTTGTCGGCACCTGCCGGAACTTCCTTCCCCTCCGGAACCAGCAGATATCTTACGGTGTTGTTTTTATAAAGCGCCTGGGTGATTTCGCTCTGTGTTTTTGCAATCGGGTTTCCTTCTTCATCATACTCCATCAGATCCCCATCTGCAGTTGCGGTCTCTTCATAATGGATCCCTGATCCTTGTTCCAGGTTGATTTCAAGCATCCGGATCCCGTCACTATATTCATAAATTTTAAAAAGCGATGCGTGGTTCACCTTCACTTCATCGGCATATTCCAGACCGATAATTTCGGCATCCCGGTTTTCTGGTTTCTTTGAATCTGTTTTTCCAGCCTTTTTATCAGCCGCTTTTTCTGCCCCTTCGATGAACGGATAGATCGTATATGTCACCCAGTGCGGGCTGGACATCGCCACGGTTCTCGCTGAAACCTCATTATTGGCATTCATTTCAACCGGAACGAGAAATCTGGAGTTCCCGCTTCCGATTCTCTCAAATGTCTGGCCCGATGCCCTTACTTTGTCATAGCTTGAGCTGCTGAACTCAATTTCAGCATACGCCTGGCCATTCTTTACGGTAATCTGGTTGCATTTTATATACGCAAGCCTTCCGGTTCCGCCAGACCATCGAAAACAGTCACATGCATACGTTCCGTCTTTCAGGGATGTACTGCTGTCCACTCCGGCAGCACCTGCAGCCGGAGTGTCAGCGTTCTCCTTTTCGGATTCCTTTTCCGGCTTTGTCCCAGGTCTTTTTTGAGGCTCTGTTCCGGTACCCTTTTCGGAGTCCTTCCCCGGGTCCTTTTCTGGGGCTTTGCTGTCTGTCTTATTACTGTCGCTGTTCTCCATTTCTGCTTTCTTTTCTTCACTGGAATAAAAAATCACTTTGTGTTCATACCAGTTTCCCGATTTGACTGCATGGGCAGCGATGGTAAATTCCTGATCCAGCGCCGGGATCTCCATGGTATAGGTATATTTTCCGCCTGCTTCCTCATACTTCACATACTCGGAAGGATCTGCCGCCATGGCTTCCTCCACGGTTCCCAGCCGGATGTAGTCGTAGCCGGTTCCTGTCAGTGCAAATGTCACTTTCATCACGCCGTCTTCCACTTTTAGTTTCACATTTTTCCTGCCTTCTTCATCCTGCACCAAATAGAACATTCTGTTATCGGTATCTGCAGGAATCACATATTCACCATCCGCAAACGCCGCTTCTGCTGCTGTTTCCTCCCCCGTGTCCGAAAAAAGGTCGGTTTCAGCCAACGCGAAACCGACCTGTGAAAAAATCAGGGTGAAAAACAATATAAATGATACGGCAGCTTTCTGAATGCTTCTCATGAATGTTCTCCTTTAACCATGAAATTCCTACTTGATCTTTATGGACTTCTTCGCTGTCCAGTCTGAATAGCAGACGCCATCCGCAGTTTTCTGATACGACCGGATTCTGAAATAGTACGTCTTCCCTTTTTTCAGACTTTTTATGGTCTTGGAAACCGTGGAAGCCTTTCCAATCTTTATCGTCTTGGAAGCCTTGAAAGTGGGTGAGGTCCCATACTGAATTTCATAGCCGGTGACTGCCTTCTTGGTCCATTTCACAATGGCTTTGGACGTTCCGGCAGTTACAGAAGAAAGCTTTGGTTTCGCTACAGCGATATTCTTTGCGGCAACGGCATTGCTCCAGTCGGAATATGCCTGAAGTCCGTCGATTGTGATAATGCTTCTTACCTTGAGATAATAAGTGTCCCCTTTTTCAAGATATACTTTGGCCGATGTGGTATTCTGTCCGTCGATCATTGTTTCAACAGGGACAGGGTCCGTAAACTCTGCATCATATGCACATGCGATTTCATATCCGGAAATATAAGGTTCCTCTGCCTTGGTCCATCTGAGGCGAAGTGTGTCGCCCTGTATGGTATAGCTGGCCTTTACCGGCTGTGGAAGCACATTGTAGAATACAATGACTCTGTCATACCATCTGGTTCCTCTTGCGGAAAGCTGAATTGGCGTATTGAGTGCCTCCACAGGAACTTCGTAGGTATACTTCCCGTCGGCGTCCTTTTTATAAGGAATAAACGCAGCTGCGTTCGGGTTTGACGCCTCCAGTGCAGCCGCTTCTTCTGCAGGACCTATATACAGCCTGCTGTAGCCATCTCCGCTGAGCCGGATGGTTGCTGTGATTTTTCCATCCTTCACAACCGCCTGGCAGGTACCGTTATCTTCCGGCGTGATTTTGAACATCTTTGTGCTGGTCATCACGCCAAATGTATACGTTCCATCCTCCAGCGCCGAATCTCCTGCTGCAGCCGAAGCTGTGTCCGCGAAGGCTGTAATGCCTGTTGTAAAAATCATGACGAAACATAATATGGTACATAAAATTCGTCTCAGGTTCTTCATTTCTCTATCTCCCGTAAAAAACAGCGGTTACTTTGTTGTTACCTTCTTTGCAGTGCTCCATTTGGAGTAAACCTTCTTGCCGGATGGTGTCTTTTTATATGTTCTGACCTGAACATAGTATGTCTTTTGGGAGCTCAGGTTCTTTACGGTAAAGGTCTTTCCGGCCTTGGCGCTTCTTACTTTCGCAGTGGCAAGCTTGCTCTTCGTTGTGGCATATCTGTATTCATAGCCGGACATTCCACTCTTGGTAGCGATCTTCACCGTGAATGCCTTCTTCGCAGATTTCACGGCAGCAGTGGTTGACCTGGCTACTGCAGCCTTGCTGATCGCAGCCTTCGCATTTTTTACTGCCACGTCCTGTACAGCCTTGAGTTCACCTAAACCTGCAATCTGACTTGTCTGTTCAAACCCGGCTGCTTCGAATGCTTCGCCCCATTCGCCTGCCATATCGTTGTTGGCGTGATCGCCGGCAACGACCATATACGGACGGAGAATTACTTTCTTGAAGCCGGCCTTCTTTACTGCAGCAATCACGCTTTCCAGAGAAGTGGATTCCGGATTTCCTTCCACCGTTCCCACGAATGCGTTGGTATATCCATTCTCGGTGTAGATGGTCTGTACCGTTTCATATAACGTCTTTGCACTGTGTTCGGTACCGTGCCCCATATATACGAAAGCCGTATCCTTGCTTGCCATGGCTTCTTCCACGGTCATTCCGGCATCCTTGGCAGTTTCTGCATAAAGTGCTTCGGATATGGTCTTTATGTCTGCTTCCGTCGAGCACAGTGGCTTGGCGATGATTACCTGCTTGAATTTGGATTCATACTTCTTTACCGCTGCAACCAGTTCATCGTATTCTGCACCGGCCATCAATGTGGTCGGCTGTACCACCAGAACCTGCACATTGTTCTTGATGGCTCTTTCAACGGCCTGATCCACGTTATCAATCTTGACGCCGTCCCGGGCCTGAATGTGATTGATGATGATCTGGGATGTAAACGCTCTTCTTACTGAAAAGCTGGAGCTGGCTTTTTCCAGTGCCGTTTCGATGGCACCGATAGTCTGTACACGGCTGTCGTTATAGCTCGTACCGAAGCTTGCCACCAGAAGTTCATAGTCGCCGATTTTATTTGCATTTCTGGTATTATCCTTCAATGCATCCCCGGTGTCTTCTGCGAAGTATTCATATCCGCCTTTTTCTTCCTCTTCTGCCAGGTAGTATCCGAAACCCTCCACCTGCTTCTGCTCTTCTTCGGTTAACGCAGCCCATGCCTTGCCTGCCGCTTCGCAGAGAGCATCTGTACCTTCTGTTCTTTCCTGGAAATAAATCGCGCTGGTAAGTGCGGTAACCAAGGCAGGTGTCTGCTTGACCGTAAGTACAGCCTTGGAAGCATCACTGAAATTGTGCCATCCATCATTGGCAGGGTCTGATGAACCTTCCCAGAATACGCTGTATGGCATTGCCGTTCCCAGTTTGGAAACCGGGATTTCAAACGTAAATGTGCTTACATACTTTTCCCCTGCAGGCGTGATCACTGCGGAAACCGCAGCTTTTTCCTTCTTCGCTTCTGTGACGTCCTGTGATACCAGCGCGAACTTGGTCGTCTTTACTTTCTGTGGGGTTGTCGTGAATGTGATCTTTGCCGTTCCCTTATACTTGTCGATCTGGATGCTTGTGGATCCCTCTGCAGGGGAGAACATTCCCAGACCGGATACGATGTCAGAGGCCTTTGTTTCCGAGATAACCGGTGCCGGTGCTGCTGTGCTGGCTGCATTCTCATCCGTGCCGGCAAACGCCATGGTCGGAGCGCTGACTGTGAATACCATTGCTGCAGCGAGAACAAATGATAAAAATTTCTTTTTCATTGGGTTCCTCTCTTTCTTTCCATAAATTGATTGATTTTTCCATTTAATCTAATCAGTTTCAGAGTACAAAAATAACTCTTACTTTTACAAAAGCAAGAGCTGGTATTCAGTCTGACATATAATCAATATTTGCTTTGATTCATGCTTTCTTCGGAAGCTGTTTACCAAACTCTTTCCCAGCAGGTTTCCTGACTCAGGTATCATCTCCATCCCGCGCCTTCTCAGGCTTTCGCCCAATGACATATTGCGGATGAATTCTCCATTACAGTGACCGGATCGTTCGGGATTTTCACCCGATTCCCTATTACCCTCAAACGAGGCACTGGTTAGATTAAATATTTTGTTGACGTAAACATTATATGACTTTTCCTGGCAGCCGTCAAGTCCGCCATTCAATAAAACAGAGCACCGCCGGGACAGGATTGCCAGCCCGCAGTGCTCTGATTTCCATTCGATGCACAAAAGAATTTTCCGTGCCTGTTACCTTGGTTCTCTTTATTTCTCTTTTTCTTCTTCCGCCTTATGGGCTTCGATAATCTTCTGCGCCAAGTTGAACGGCACTTCTTCATATTTCTCGAAACTCATCGTGAAAGATCCTCTGCCCTGGGTCATTGCACGCAGGCTGATGGCATAATCGAAGAGTTCCGCCTGCGGCGCACTGGCCAGCAGTTTCTGTCCTCCGTCAGCAGCCGGTTCCATGCCCAGAATCTTTCCTCTTCTCTTATTCATGTCGCCCATGACGTCGCCCATGTATTCGTCCGGCACATAGATCTCCATACGCATGATCGGCTCCAGCAGGCACGGCTTGGCCTCTACGATGCCTTTTTTGAAGGCAAGAGATGCGGCGATCTTAAAGGATACTTCGTTGGAGTCCACATCATGATAGGAACCATCATACAGAACAGCTTTCACTCCGGTTACTTTGCAGCCGGCCAGAGGGCCTTTATTCATGCATTCCAGCAGTCCTTTCTCGACTGCAGGCACGTAGTTCTTTGGAATCGAGCCGCCAAACAGTTCTTCAGAGAATTCGAATTCCTTGTCAGACGGAGAGAAACGGATATGTACGTCACCGTACTGGCCGGCACCGCCGGACTGCTTCTTATGCTTGCCCTGCACATCGGAGTTGCCTTTGATCGTTTCCCTGTAAGCGATCTTCTGCGGAACAGTCTTCACGGAAACACCGAAACGGTCTTTCAGCTTCGCAAGGATAATGGACAGCTGCATATCGCCCTGTCCTCCCAGCAGCGTCTGATGAGTTTCTGTATTTCTTTCCACGACGAAAGACGGGTCTTCTTCTCTCAGTCTTGCCAGACCGGTTCCCATCTTCTCCTCATCGCCCTTGTCCACTGGCTCGATTGCGATGTAATAGGAAGGCTGCGGATAATCCAGCGGCAGGTAACGGATGATATCATTCTTGTCACAGAGGGTATCTCCGGACTGGGTGTACTGCAGCTTCGCCACTGCAACGATGTCACCGGCTTCTGCATAGTTCAGCTCTGTCTGGCTTTTTCCTCTCAGGAAGAACAGCTTGCCCAGTTTTTCAGACTTTCCTGCTCTTTCGTTATAGACTTCATCTCCGGAGTTCAGCTTGCCGGTCACAACTTTCAGCACGGAGATCTTTCCGACAAACGGGTCCACGATCGTCTTGAATACAAACGCCGATGCCGGTGCATCTACTACAGACAGTCTCTCAACCGGTTCGTTGCTGTCATTGAAACCGCGATACGGGCCATGCTGCAGCGGAGTCGGCACGTAAGTTACCAGCAGATCCAGAAGTCCTTCCAGACCAGCTCCCAGCTGGAATGCAGAGGAGCATACCGGAACGATACCGCCATCTGCGATACCCTTCTTCAGACCGTTCAGGATTTCTTCCTCCGTAAAATCTTCGCCTTCGAAGTATTTCTCCATCAGGTCTTCGTCTGCCATGGCGATGGCCTCTTTCAGCTCTTCGTCAATTTCAGCGGACAGCGGCCAGCTGAACGGAATCAGCTTTTCACCGAATTTATCCTTCAGTTCTCCAAATGTCTTGTAGAAGTCGAATTCGTCCTTATCTCTCTTATTGATAACGATGAATCTCGGGGTCTTGTATCTTTCGCAGGCCTTCCATGCAGCTTCTGTTCCGACCTGAATTCCGGAACCTGCATCCACCATGATCACTGCAGCTTCCGCAGCACGCAGTGCCGCATTTACTTCTCCCACGAAATCAAAATAACCCGGAGTATCAATAAAGTTGATCTTGTTTTCCTTCCAGAGGATAGGCACTACGGAAGTATTGATGGAAAAGCCTTTTTCGATTTCCATCTTATCGTAGTCGGATACGGTGTTACCGTCTTCCACTCTACCCATTCTGTTGGTAACGCCAGTTGCCAGCAGGGCAGCTTCCAGGAATGTGGTCTTGCCGCATCCGCCATGCCCAAGTAAAGCAACGTTTCTTATAGTTTCGCTCGTGTAGCCTTTCATAGAATTCGGACCTCCCAAATAGATTTACAACTATCCTCATTGTATCAAAAATATAACAATATTGCAACGATTATTCTTTCATCCGCGCGACAATCACCACAGACGTCAGGATCAGCATGCAGCCGGCCAGGGTCGGCAGGCTTAATGCTTCGTCGTAAACCAGCACGCCCACCGCCAGACTGGTGATCGGCTCAAAAGTGCTGAGGATCGCCGCGTTTTGCGGGCCGATCAGGTGAACCCCCTTCTGATACGGCAGCACCGCCACCACAGAAACCAGCAGTGCCGTCACCAGAGCGATTCCCCAGGCCGTCGGCATGATCCGAAGGGTAAATTTACCCATCAAAAGGGTCAGCGCCAGGATCAGCACACTGCCCACCGTATGCATATAAAAAATCAGCTTCATCGGGTGCATGTTCCGGATTTCTCCATGACCCAGATAAATCGTGTAAAACGAATAGGTCAGTCCCGACGCAAACGCCAGAAGAAGGCCCAGCGGCTGTATTTCTCCGCTCTCCCCGCCGCTGTAAAACAGGAGAATGCCGCCAAAGCACAGTCCTGCACAGAATATTTTGAGCAGGCTGACCTTTTCTTTCAGGAAGAGCATGCTGCCTAGAATGACGAAGACCGGATAGACGAAATGCACCGTGGTGGCGATTCCCGTCGGAATATAGTTGTAAGCGCAGAACAGGAGCACCGTTGTCCCGCCATAGCCGAAAATGGTAATCAGCAGAATCTGACCGCCCTC
Organism: Bacillota bacterium; assembly: GCA_022770665.1. Lineage (GTDB taxonomy): Bacteria > Bacillota > Clostridia > Peptostreptococcales > Anaerovoracaceae > RGIG7179. The sequence continues at coordinate 4,389 of JALEHL010000058.1, read as the reverse complement.
TTTTTTCGTTACGCCCAGAGGGATCTTTTTTGCCCGAAGCCAGATATAAAGAGGCGGCACCACCAGCACATACCGCAGGAACGCTGTCATGATGGCATTGCTTCCTCCTGCGTTAATACTCTGTACGAAAAGCGGCACCAGTCCGAAGACCACTGCCGATAAAATCACAAGTCCGAATCCTTTCGCTCTCTGGCTCATTCAACATACCTCCACCAATCCCACTGCTACCATCTTACTACATTTTTTTCGCACTGTCCACCTTCCTCCAGATGCTTTGCACCGGAAGAATATGCCGCACACCATCGGCTTTCCTTTCTGTCAGACTCATGATACAATACACTCAGAAGATTTTTTCATGGATGAAGGAATGACTGTATGAAGATACCGACTGAAAAAGCAAATTACACCTATCTGCTCCGCTGCGCCGACGGCAGTCTCTATTGCGGCTGGACCAATAACCTGGAAAAGCGGCTGGCGGCGCATAACGCCGGCACCGGCGCCCGGTACACCAGAAGCCGTCGGCCTGTAGAGCTGGTCTGGTATACCGTCAGCGCGACAAAGCAGCAGGCCATGCATCTGGAAGCCCGCATCAAACAGCTTCGCCGCAGTCAGAAAGAAGCGCTGGTCTGCGGCATGGCAGGAATCGATATGCCGGACCGTAAAAAATAGGCAGATTTCAGCTCCGACATAACCGTTCGCAAGAAATTTACATTTCAGGTTAGCAGTTATCGCTTTCTGCCTCCAATTTTGTACGCCTTGCGGAGTCATTCGCAAAAAATCAGCAAAATGGGTTGATTTTATTCTCTTTCTGCAGCGGAAGACTGATTTCTGTCTTCGTTTTTTAAATGCATGTTAACTTGTTTTTCTATTTTTCCACATTCGGTTAACTGCTATGCACCTGACCAGACAGAAAAAGGGCCGTCACTCCGGCCCTTCTGAACAGTCTGATATGTTCTCGCTTCGGCAGACATCTGCCAGTTCTGTGACAGTCCCTTTTCATTATCCGCTTTAGTACAATTACCGCTGGAATACCTTCTCGCCGCCGATCCAGGTGGCATCTACTTTCACCTGATCGATCTCCTCTGCCGGGACCTCCAGCACATCCCGGTCCAGTGCAATGAAATCAGCCGCATATCCTTCCTTCAGCATACCTACATCAGTGAAGCCCAGCAGTGGTGCTGCTTCTCGAGTATACAGCGCAATGGCGGTACGGATGTCCAGCTTATGGCGCTGGCCGCATTCATGGCCGTTCCATGCCTTTCTGGTCACCGCACCTTTCAGATTGGCGAAAGGTTCTGACGGTGTAGCCCAGCTGGTGGCCGGAGAATCGGTGCTGAGGGCGAACCGGACGCCCAGCGCCTGCCAGTCGGCCAGCGGATAGTTGTCATAAATCCGCTCCGGCTGCAGATTCTTCTCATAGCTTTCGATTTCTGAATACAGGAAGATCGGCTGGGTTGCCCAGGCAATACCGGAAGCAGCCGCCCGTTCCATGGCCTGCCGGGTCGGCATGGCCACATGCTCCACGCGGACGGACGGAACCGCAGGGTTCTCCATCCACGGCTTCTCCTGCCAAGTCAGATCCACCACCCGATCAATGGCGCGGGCACCCATAGCGTGGACCGAAAGCTGGCATTTATATTTTTTGCAGACTGCCATAGCATCCAGGATCTCCTTCTCCGTGCAGACCGGCATGCCGTATTCCGGCTCCGAACCTCCGCCTTCCACCGGCAGATACGGCTGATCACACCAGGCCGTCCGGCCGGATACACTGCCGTCTCCCAGCAGCTTGATGCCGGAAATTCGGAATTGTCCATCCGCATTGAAATATGGGCTGTCTGCCAGGACTCCTTCTCCGTGTCTTTCTACCAGATACCAGCCAAGGTAAGCTGCAGAACGGTTGCGGAAGCCTTTGCGGATTGCGGAGCCATAGATGTCTCCGAAACGTGCACCAATGGATTCCCCCATATCCGACACGGTTGTCACGCCCTGAGACACCAGAATTTTTCCCAGAGCCACCAGGTCGTCGGAGATGTCTTCGTCAGTCTTTTCCGGAATCATCTGCATCGCCAGACGGGTGGCGTTTTCATAGAGAATACCGTCCGGCTCTCCGTTTTCATCTCTTCCGATCTTACCGCCTTCCGGATCCGGCGTATCCTTCGTGATGCCGGCCAGCTGCAGGGCGCAGCTGTTGACCGCACAGATATGGGTGCAGGTCCGCTGCACCACTACCGGGCTGTCGCTGCAGCCACGGTCCAGATCATACCGGTTCGGTGCACGGCCTTCTGCAAGCTTTCCTTCGTCGTAGCCCCAGCCCTGGATCCACTGCCCGGGTTCCTGATCTGCCCGGACCTTCTGAATGGCAAGGACCAGATCCTCGATGGAATAGATGGACGGCGGCAGCACGGAAATCTGTGTCGCGAAATCCGCCAGCATGACTGCATGCATGTGACAGTCCACGAAACCCGGGAGAATACGTTTTGCACCGAGATCCACAACCTCAGCAGCCTCGCCCCGCAGTGCCGCGGCCTCCTCATCGCAGCCCACCCAGGCGATCCGGCCATCCTTCACCGCCATGGCCTGCGCAAATGGTCTTTCCTTGTCCGATGTGAAAATTTTACCATTGATATAGAGCGTATCGTATTTCATCTTCTGCCTCCTCGCAAATTCTGCGTTTCCAGTTATGCCTCGCCGATATATTCATCATAGGTGCACAGACGATCGGTGAGCTTGCCGTCGGCACTGATTTCCATAATGCGGTTTGCCACGGTCTGGATGAACTCATGGTCGTGGGACGCAAAGAGCACGTTGCCTTTGAATGCCATGAGACCCTCGTTGACTGCCGTGATGGATTCCAGGTCCAGATGGTTGGTCGGCTGATCCATCACCAGCACATTGGATCCGTAGAGCATCATCCGGCTCAGCATGCAGCGGACTTTCTCACCGCCGGAAAGTACCTGCACATTTTTATACACATCGTCGCCGGAGAACAGCATCCGCCCCAGGAAGCCCCGCATGAAAGTTTCGGTGGTTTCCTTCGTATACTGACTGAGCCACTCCACCAGGTTGTACTGGCTGTCATTGAAGTAAGCCGAGTTATCCAGCGGCAGATAGGAGGTGGTGATGGTGACGCCCCACTTGTAGCTTCCCTCATCGGGCTCCAGCTCGCCCATGAGCACCTTGAACAGGGTGGTGTTGGCGATTTCGTTCTCACCGACAAAGGCGATCTTGTCCCCCCTATTGACCCGGAAGGAGATGTTGTCCAGCACCTTCACGCCGTCCACAGTCTTGGACAGGTTCTCCACTGTCAGGATCTCCTTGCCCGGCTCCCGGTCCATGGTGAAACCCACGAACGGGTAACGGCGGGAGGATGCGGGCATTTCTTCCACCGAAAGCTTATCCAGCAGCTTTCGCCGGGAAGTCGCCTGCTTGGACTTGGACTTATTGGCAGAGAACCGCTGAATGAATGCCTGCAGTTCTTTGATCTTTTCTTCATTTTTCTTGTTCTGATCCCGGATCATCTTCTGGATCATCTGGCTGGATTCGTACCAGAATTCGTAGTTGCCCACGTACATTTTGATCTTGCCGTAGTCCACGTCCACGATGTTGGTGCAGACGGTGTTGAGAAAGTGCCGGTCGTGAGAGACCACCAGCACAGTGCCCGGATATTCCATGAGGAAGTCTTCCAGCCATTCGATGGCTTTCACGTCCAGATGGTTGGTGGGCTCGTCCAGCAGGACGATCTCCGGATTGCCGAACAAAGCCTGGGCCAGCAGCACCTTCACCTTCTGCTTGGCAGTCAGGCTGGCCATCGGGGTATATAGAATGTCACCGGAAAGCCCCAGCCCCTGAATCAGGCGGCTCACGTCAGACTCCGCCTCCCAGCCGTTGAGCTCAGCAAACTCTGCCTCCAGCTCAGCGGCCTTGATGCCGTCTTCCTCGCTGAAGTCTTCTTTCATATAGATTGCATCCTTTTCTTGCATAATCTCGTACAGGCGCGGGTTTCCCTGAATCACCGTATCCAGTACGGTGAACTGGTCGTAAGCAAAGTGGTCCTGCTTCAGAACGGACATACGGATACCGGGCTTGATGGAAACGCTTCCGGTGGTGGGCTCCAGATCGCCCGACAAAATCCGCAGGAAGGTGGATTTCCCGGCACCGTTGGCACCGATAATACCGTAGCAGTTGCCTGGGGTGAATTTCAGGTCCACATCCTTAAACAGGTTCTGACCGCTGAAGTTCAGACTGACATTTGTAACTGTAATCAATGTTTCATACTCCTTTTGTCTGTTATCGCAAAAACCTCCTGCCGTTCAGCCTTGCAGCCTTCACACGTCTGGGGCAGGAGGTTAAATATTTTACATTTTCCTAGAATTCCGCAGTTTTCGGTGT